>JBKHEN010000029.1:0-23712 GCA_046540795.1 Spirochaetaceae bacterium
CGGGCGGTCGAGCGGTTGGGCGGGGCATATTGTGTTGTTGCAACCTGCCGGGGGCCGTGCTACGATTTCGCGAAGTGAAGAGCCCCGTACGTCTCATTGCGCGGTTCCTCTTGTCCTTTGCGGCAGTAGCTGTGCTCCTCGCCGGGGCCGTGACGGCCGTGCGATGGGCAACGTATGAGACTGCGGCCTCTGCTTCCCACGGCGCGACGGTGGCACAACTCGTGCGGACGGCTGCGCGGCCGGTGTTGCTGCCTGCGGTCGTGACGGCGGCGTTGGTATGCCTGTTCGGGATACTCGCCGACAGCGGCCGCAAGACGGTGCGGCTTCTCGTGCTTTTCGTGCTCTGTGGTGTAATGATTTCGGGCGGGATGCGACTCGTGGAGCGGCTGGAAGCGAGTGCGGAACCCGGGGGCGAAACGGTGCTGCGGCTGCAGCCTCGCTTACTCTACCGCGCCGAGGGCATCGATTTCTACGCCCTGGAAACAGACGGTGCCGAAATGGGGCCGGCGGTCGTGCATGAGCCGGGACGAGACCCCGCGTTTCGCGTGGTTTCCGAGATGAGGCTGGATCCCGCTTCCGGTCGGCTGCTCATTCCGGAGTCGGAGGCGGTTGCCGAGCGCCGAATCGACGCTCGAAACGTGGAGAACGCCTACTGGAGGGCCTTTCGGCCGCCCGCAGGGTTCGAGCCGTTGTTCCGGGATGTCGAGCGGGCGGGAAACGCCTTTCGAGAGGTTGCTCCTCCCGGAGGGGCGGATTTCGCCCTGCTGGGGTGGGCAACCGCTCTGTTCATTGTAAGTTTGTGGCCGCTTATTCGACTCACTCGGTGGCCTCTCTTGAACATTGTGCTTGCCGTTGGTGCAGCCCGCGGTCTCTTCTTTCTCTTCACGGTCACGCAGAACGAAATGGTGAGAGAGGGGGCTGCATCGCTCCTTGGTCGGAATCTCGATTACGTGCTTCCCGGAGCTCTGTTGGCGATCTCGACGGTGTTGCTGCTCGTGCTGCTTGTGCTCCGCCCATACGGGGAGTGGAAGAGAGAGGTAGGACGTGCATAAGAGTGTCCGTACGCTCCTGCTCTCCTCCCTCGCCGTCTTTCTTCTTGCCCTCGGGGTATTCGTACTCTACTCGATGTATCGTTTGCCGGCCCGGGAGGTGTTGGAGGTCTTTCGGCGCCGATGGATTCTGGCCAATGCGTTGGATCTGTTCATCGATAACTTGATCCCGCTTCAACTGACCGCGGTGGTGCTCACGTATTCGCTGTTCGCACGGCCGGGTTCCCGCGGCAGGCAGGCGGCGGAACCCTTTTTCGTGCAGGTACGGCCCGCGGTGGTCCTGCTTCTTTTCGTAACGCTTCTTTACACGCTCGGCGTTGCCTTCGCCGAGCCCGCCATGGCGCACGCCCGTGAGGACTGTGAGTACCGCAGCGCCCTGGCACGCGGGTTCCTCAATGACGCCGAGGAGGCCGACAGTGCTCGTGACTGGGGCGAGGCGGCCAGCGGTTACCGCGCGTACCTCGAGATCGTTCCGAACGATCCCGACACGGAGGATCGTCTGGCGGAGGCGGAGATGCGATTCAGCGAGCAGCGGCGGGAGGAACGGCAGGCCCGTGCAGCTACGGAAGAGCCGAGCCCGCCCTTGCACGAGATCCGCGGGCAGAGTTCCGACGAGCTTATCGAGCGCGCGCAAAATGCTATGGAGCGGGGCGACTTCATTTCCGCTCATTACTGGGCGCAGGTGGCGCTGCAGCTGGATCCGAATCTGACCGAAGCTGAGCGAATCCTCTCTACGGCGCGGGGGCATATGGCGAGCGTGGAGCTATCCCACCTGGAAGAAGCCGAGCGTCGACTGTATGAGCGAAAACGAGAGGCGCTGCGTGCCCGTGAGGAGGGGGAGATCTTTCGAGCATATCGGATTCTCTCCGAGCTTGCGGAAGAGCGACCGCGCGACCGGGACGTTCGGCGATATCTGCCGAGTATCGAGAAGCAGGTCCGTTCCATCGCATATTTCACGGACGAACTCGAGCAGGCCATCACGCAACCCGGATCCGTGAGCATTACATTTGCGGTGGAGTCGCAGGACGAAGGGGTGCACCGACGCTTCATCTCGATCGAGAGGTTGGTGACCGCTCGGAACGGGACCTACGCCCGGGGGCTGGAGCTCCTCGATGTAGACGCAGAGGGACGCGTGCTCCGACACCTGCAGGCTCCGTTCGGTAAACTCGCGGACGGACGGTTCGTGCTACAGGGCATCGACAGGGGAACGGATAATCTCGTTTTCGAGCCCGAGTATCTCGTGCGGGATGAGGATCGGGAGCGCACGCCGTACGTGGACGTTCCCTACACCGCCCGGGAACTGCATGTGCTCCGGTACGCGGGCCCGGAGCTTGCAACCGTAGGAATCGCGGAGCTTCTCATGATGGAACGGTTGCTCCCCCGACTGGGCTACGACGCGGGTCCGGCTCGCCTGGCGTTGATTATGCGCCTTGTACTGCCGTTCGGATTCGTCATCCTTTCCTGCTTTGCCGTTTCGGCGGGCTGGGCGTGGCGATCACGGTATTTGGGGGTCCCGCCGGTTCCGCTCCTGCTGTTGCTGCCGGCAATTCCCTTCGTGTTCGGAATTCTGACCGACGCCTATCTCTACGTCCATCGCGTGGTTGCCGGCGCGGTTCTATCGGCGGGCGGCTTCGTTCCGGCCATGGTCGCCGTGGTCGTCGTCGAGGCGATTCTATTGCTTGTCTCCCTCGCCGTGCTGGCCGGACAGTCACCGCGATGAGAATAAAGGGACTTCTCAGCTCACAACTATCGAGCTTTCGCACACCCGATGGCCGCCTCATATGGCAATCCCTCCCGTGGGCGACGGTAATGGGGGGCTTGTTCGGGCTTTCCGCCGGAGTACTCGGAGCGGTGTTCGGGGTGATCGTCGGACATCTTATCGATGAGGTCCGTTGGACTCGCCGAATGCGCCGATTGATGCGGGAGTTCATGCGGACCGCCGTTCCCGGCGAGGAACTCGAATCCGTACTCGGGGCGGCTGCCGCAGCCGTCCCGGCGGTCTTCGTGTACGGCGCAACGCGGGGCGGCATGTACCCGGCCGCCGGCGTGCAAGTGGTGGGGGGGTACCTCCGTGAACGCTACGGCACGACCAACCATGCGCGCCGAGCCATCGAGCTGGCTTGCGATGAAGCGATCCGCTGCGCGGAGTCGGGGGATCTCGGCTCACACATTGCGGACCGGCCGGAGCGTGAGCACCGGCGGGACGAGGGACAGGAGGTCTTTCTCTCGTTTCTTGCGGCGCGACCGGCGGTGGACGAACGGGCGGAGATCGTCTGGCTGGCGGGAAAGCTCGCCGGAGACGGCGCTGTAGATGCCCGTGAGTGGGCGGAACACGTGGCGCAGCGGCTCGGGGTGAACCCGCATGTCGTGGTTTCCGCGGCGCGTCGGACCGGCCGGCTGGATGAGCGAGCATGCATGCTGCTCGGCGTGCCGCAGGACGCCGATACCGAGCAGGTAAAGAGAGCGTATCGGCGACTTGCCGCGCAGTTCCATCCCGACGGTGCCCGCGCGCTCGAGGCGCATCAGCGCCGTCAGACGGAGGAAGCGTTCATTCGCATTCGCCGAGCCTACGAGCAATTGATGGCGGAGTTGGGAGAGCAACCCTGAGCTGTCTGCCCGTGGGTTACACCGACCGTGGTTCCCGCTCGATCCGAGCGCCCAGGTTCCGCAGTCGATCTACCAGGTGCTCGTAGCCCCGCTCGATCTGATATACGTTCTGGATCTCGCTTTGGCCCTCGGCACAGAGCGCCGCCAGAACCATGGCCATGCCGGCCCGCACGTCCGGGGAGGTGAGCTCGGAGCCCGACAGTCGTGCCGGGCCGCTTACCACCGCCCGATGCGGATCACAAAGCACGATACGTGCCCCCATGCCGATGAGCTTGTCGACGAAGAACATGCGCGATTCGAACATCTTCTCATGGATGAGGACGGTTCCCTCCACTTGCGTGGCCACCACCAGGGTGATGCTCACCAGGTCCGGTGGAAATCCCGGCCAGGGCGCGTCGTCGATCTTGGGGATCATTCCCCCCATGTCAGACATCACCCGCAACGACTGACCGGCGGGCACGTGGATGCTCGAGCCGTCCCGCTCCCAGTGGATGCCGAGCTTGCCGAAGGCAATGCGGGTCATCTTCAGGTGCTCGGGGGCGGCGTTTTCGATGACGATGTCTCCACGGGTAACCGCGGCGAGGCCGATGAAGGAGCCCACTTCCATATAGTCGGCCCCGATAGCGTATTCCGCGCCGTACAAGCGCTTCACCCCGTCGATGCGGAGGATGTTGGAGCCGATCCCGGTGATCCGGGCACCCATCCGGTTGAGCATGTGACACAGATCCTGGATGTGTGGCTCCGAAGCTGCGTTCTCGATTACCGTGCGGCCCTCGGCCCGCACGGCGGCCATGACCGCGTTTTCGGTTGCGGTGACCGAGGTTTCGTCGAGAAAGATCTCGGTTCCCACCAGCTTGTTGGCCGTCAGTGCGAAGACGCCGTCCGACTCTACCCGAGCGCCGAGGGCCGAAAGGGCAAGGAAATGCGTATCGAGACGTCGTCTGCCGATGACATCTCCGCCGGGAGGCGGAAGCACGACTTTTCCGGCGCGTGCAAGCATGGATCCGGCGAATAGGATGGAAGCCCGTACCTGCTTAGCTTCCTCGAAGGGGAGCTCCGTTGTCGAAACCGCCCGTGTCTGCACCTGCCACTCACCGTCTCCGGTACGCTCGACCTCCGCACCAAGGCGAGCGAGAATACGCAGCATTACCTGCACGTCTTCGATGTCCGGCAGGTTCCTCAGGACGACGGGTTCCTCGGTAAGCAGCGTCGCGGCAATACACGGCAGAGCGGCGTTCTTATTGCCGCTTGCACGGACGGTACCGCGAATGGGATGGCTTCCCTCCACCACGTACTTAAACATGCGGAAACCTTGGCGCAAAGCCCCGGGGCTGTCAACACGGGGCGTCCGGCAGGCGGCGGGGGGCGTCCGGCGGCGGGCGGTGGCGCCGGGGTCCCGGCCCCGCAATTCGCATCCGGTAGGGAGGGACCGGACTATTGCGCCTGTCCCGTTTGTTCCGCTTGTTCGGCAGGTTCCGCCGGTTCCGCGGACGAGGGGCGAGCAAGACGGAACTGTTCATGCTGGAAGGGGTTGGCATCCATAACGACGGTGGTCTGGTAGTAGAACGTCTCACCCGCCGCCGTGTCGATGCGCATGGGAACCGTCACCGATGTTTCGAAGCCCGGACGGGGAAAGGGGTTCTCGAAGAATCGCGGGAACGACGCGCGAGCGATCTCGGTCTCTTCGAAGAGCGTATCGACAACGATAGGGGCCGGGTCATCCTCCTGTCCGTGATCGTCGTTCTCCGGAACGAACAGGCGGCTGAGTTCTTCACGCAGCACGGGCTCTTCCGATCCGCTCCACTCCGCCTCTCCGGCAGGCAACGCGCGGTTGAGAAACCGGCGATACCGTTCCCGCTCGAGATGCTCCTCGAGGATGCCAAGGTAGTTGTTGAGATTGCGAACGATGTTGGTGGTTGTGTGAGAGACGAACCGCGTCCCGTCCCATCGATACCAGGTGAGAAACGTCTCATATCCCCGGCCCTGCTCGAAAACGGTTTGTGCCTTCAGAAGGTCACGCATGCCGTCTCCGTCGACGTCGGCGATTAACGAATCGACGGACGAGGTATTCTCAAGAACAACGCCGGACAGACCGTTGGGACCCGCCACGAGCCATACGTCTTTGTATCCCGTCTGATCACGGAATCGTGCCGAGACGGCGCGGGGGAGTGTTTCCTCTTTGTGCAGGTCCACCAGTTCCATACGCTCCACCACCGGATAACGGCCGATACGCCGTGTTTCGAAGAGATCCAGACCGGTGGGGCGGTTGAGGTATACCTCGAAGTAGAACTCCGCCTCCGGGACCTCACGTCGAGCGATGCGGCCCGGTTGCGACAGCTCGTCGAGCGACGGAGGAGAGTCCCAGGGGTCCGCTGCGACAACCAGGAGGGCTACGTCGGTTCTGCCGTTTGCGTCCAGGTCCGCGGCTACCGCCATCCAGGAGCCCCCTGAGGCAATGGGCGTGGTCCTCTCCGGCGATAGCTCCACCGCCGCGGAAATGAGCTCGGAAGCCGACCGTTCCTCCTCGCTTCCCTCCTCACTTCCCTCGCTGCCGTGCGGCTTTTCGGAGGGATTCGGCGCGTCGGGCTCTCGGTCCTGTTCCGCCGCAGGCGTCTGCTCGGCGGAGGATTCGCCCTCCTGCTCCGTGTCGGGCCGTGGAGCTTGCCGGAGCGAGGACGTTTCCTGCGGAGCATGCGCGCAGCCGAGCAACGTGCCGAACAGGAGGCCGACCATCACAGCCTGAAACATGGAGGATCGCATCAGCTCTATCATACCCGGCTTGCGGGGTTTTCGCTACGGTCGAATCGTGGATAATATAGCGCGACCCCTGCGGCAAGAATGCGACGAGAGGGACGGCATGCGATTTCTGAGCACTCGTGACGAGCACACTTCCGTATCCTTCCGGGAAGCCGTTTTCCGCGGCCTTGCCCCGGACGGCGGCTTATTCCATCCGGCAACGGACCTCGATCTCAAGAGCACGTTTCTCGAACTGCGTCCGAGCGTGACGTTTACCGAGGTGGCGCGTATTATGACCGCGGCGCTGTTCCCGGAAGAGCTTTCGGGGGAGCAAATCGAGCGTATCGTCTCGAAGGCCTTTCCGTTTCGTCCGGAGTTACGCCGACTCACGGACGGCGTTCACCTCCTCGAGCTCTTTCACGGGCCCTCCTGCGCGTTCAAGGATTACGGTGCCTCGTATCTTGCGGCGGTAATGGAGGAATTTCTCGCCGGAGAAGATGCGAGGGCGGTCATTCTCACCGCGACGTCGGGCGACACGGGAAGCGCCGTGGCGCAGGCGTTCCACGGACGGCGGAACATCGACGTGGTGGTGCTGTACCCGTCGGGGCGGGTGAGCCCGTTACAGGAAAAGCAGCTCACCACCCTCGGCGGAAACGTCCATGCTCTCGAGGTTGCCGGTTCCTTTGACGACTGCCAGCGGATGGTCAAGGAGGCCTTTCTCGACGAGGATCTGCGAGCCGTGATGCGGCTCACCTCGGCCAACTCGATCAATCTGGGCCGCCTCATCCCGCAGGCTTTCTACTACGTCTACGCGTTTGCCAAGATGAAGGAGCACGTGCCGGGAGAGCTTTTTTTCTGCGTCCCCAGCGGGAACTTCGGAAACCTCACCGCCGGCGTGCTCGCCTGGAAATGGGGCATGCCGGTGACCGGCTTCATAGCCGCCACCAACGTCAATGACGTGGTTCCCTCTTATCTCGAGACCGGCGTGTTCTCCCCACGTAGCTCCGTGCGCACGCTCTCCAATGCGATGGACGTGGGCAATCCGAGCAACTTCGAGCGCCTGCAGGCCATATTCGCCGGGGACGTGGAGGCAATGCGCGCAATGATCGCGGGCGAAGTCGTCACCGACGAGGAGACCAAGGAGACCATTGCCTATTTCCGCGAGAAGGAGAATGTCTTCCTGGATCCTCACACGGCCGCCGGCGTGCGGGCGGCGCAACGGTTTCGGGCGCGCCACGATCCGCAGGTCGACACCATCGTGACCCTCGGTACGGCGCATCCGGGAAAGTTCGGCGAGATCGTCGAGGAGGCTACCGGAACACGCCCTGAGATACCAAAGCGGCTTGCGCGGGTTCTCGACCTGGAAAAGCAGGCGACACTGATCGCCAACGAGTCCGAGAGTCTCAAGACGTATCTCCTCGAGAGGTTCGGCGGCGTGTAGGTGCCGTCAAGATCCGTTCTGCAGAATCCGGTTATGCGGGGGTTATTCCACGTAAAGTCGTACCAGCTTCTTCCCCGCCGCGTCGCGAAAGGGATTTGCCACGTTTTTCAGGAATGAGCGGTAGATGCGGCAGGCCCGGTAGTAGCCGGCCGGACCGCGGAAGGTGGAGCTCAGATCGCAGCGGTAGAGCTCGAGGAGCACGGGGAACAGCCGCGACTCCATGAGCCGGTTCGTCCGGTGAGCGGGCAACCGGTGAAGCGCGCCGGGATACATGTGGTTTTCGACGAGCCAGCGGACGTCCGCGGTGACCTGCTGTGGAAAGCCGAGCCGCTCGAGGAAGCGTCGTGCGATGTCGGCCCCGATCTCTGCGTGGCCGTCGAAAACCTTCTCACGGGTGCGCTGCGCGACGGGCTTGCCCACGTCGTGGAACAAGAGCCCGAGGCCGAGGAGAAGATCCGAGGTCTTCCGGTAGCGCAGCGACTCCAGAGTATGCTCGAAGACGTTTCCTTCCGGGTGGTGCTCCTTGGAGTGTCCCACATCGTCCATCCGGGCCAGCTCCGGCCATACCGCGGCAACAAACCCCGCATCGTGAAGAAGCCGAAACCCGCGCTCCGGGTTCCGCGCGCCCAACAGGTCGATGAGGAGCCTGCGCTGCTCGACGGGACCGACCGTTTCGATCTCCTCCACGGCCGGAAGCTCGGCAACCGAGAACGGGTAGTCATACCGGGCCGCAAGAACGGCCGCCTCACAGAGCGTCTCTACTGCCGCCGAGTCGGCCCTGTAACGGGGGGACGCCGCCGACCGCAGCTCCCGATAGGCCTCGCTCGGATCCTTGAACGTCCCCCGCGCCGGGTCGTAGCGGAAATCCAGGATTGGGAAGTTCATGCGTCGAGGCGGTGACTCATCGTGAAGGCAGCGAAAATAGACGGCCCCTCGGCCCAAAGGGGCTGATGCATCCCAACCGTCGATCCCCGGATACTCGAGCCGGTCTACCGTGCGCGCGAGCTCGATGAGGCCTCCTTCTATGGCGACGTAGAGGTTCTCCCCATGGGGGTATCGGAAATAGCGGTCTAGAGCCGAGAACGCGACCAGGTAGTACGTATGTTCCGAAGAATCGAGCTGCGCGAAGGAGTCCATATCGCCTCGAAGATAACGGGCGGCGTGTGTCGGTGTCCACCGAAGAAGCTCTACCAACGTGGGGTGTTTTTCCGTAGAATGGCCCAAACATTCTGCGTGTTGCAGTGAGGGACCGAGCGATGACGATCATTCCGGCAGTCGATTTGCTGAGAGGGCAATGTGCGCGTCTTCACCAGGGTGATTACGAGGAAGCAACGTTCTACGACAGGGATCCGGTTTCGGTTGCTCGGGAATTCGAGCAAGCCGGAGTGAAGCGGATCCACATCGTCGATCTCGACGCCGCGCACGGGGACAAGGTCACCAACAGAAAACAGATCCGCAAGATCCGCAAGGCGGTCGGTTGCATAATCGAGCTCGGTGGCGGGGTCCGCAGCGACGATGATATCGAGGAGCTCCTCGATCTGGGAATCGATCGTCTCGTGCTCGGCACGACGTTCGCGCGCAAGCCCCGGATTCTCGAAGGGTGGAGCGCTCACTACGGGGAGGTCTTCGTCGCCGGCATCGACGCCCGCGACGGGGTGGTCTATGTGTCGGGATGGGAACAGAAGACCCGCGTGGAGGACACGGAGCTCGCGCTGCAGGCCGCGGCGGTAGGCGCATCGAGTATCGTCTATACCAACATCGACCGGGACGGCACCCTCTCGGGCCCCGACATCGAGCGTACGAACCTGATCGCGGAAACCTCCGGGCTTCCCGTGGTACTCTCCGGCGGGATAGGCTCCGAGAAGGACGTACACACCGCCGTCGAAGGGGCTCATCCCGGCGTCCGAGGGATCATCGTTGGGAAGGCACTCTACGAGGGAGCCGTCGACCTTCGGTCTCTCGTCGACAAATATCAAAGCGAGGAGCGGGCGGATTGGTAATGCAACCCCTCGTTATGACCGACGAAGCGGGCACGGTAGTCGACGCCGCAATGACCGACGAGAAAGGGTACCGCAAGAGCCTGGAGCAGGGCGAGCTGTGGGTACGCAATGCGCAGACCCGTCGGCTTCTCCCGCACGGGAGTTCCTTCACATTGTTGTCCATCTATGACGAAGGCGGATGGTACCGTGCCGTGGTGCGTGGACTACACGAGCGGAGCGCGCAGGGCAATGAGACGGAGAAGACGGCCGGGGCCACCGATCCGACCGAAAGCGGAGCCCCTCGGGCCGAGGCACGGGGCGTCTCCGGCGCGGCGGGTGAGAAGCAGGCCGGCGGGAAGGATGTGCTGGCCCGGCTCTACGAGGTGGTGCGGGATCGGCAACGTGAGATGCCGGAAGGTTCCTACACCACTCATCTCTTCGAGCGAGGGCTCGAGAAGATCCGAAAGAAGACCGGCGAGGAAGCCGTCGAGCTCCTCCTTGCGCGGGATCGTGAGGATATGGTCGCCGAATCGGCGGATCTATTGTACCATCTGCTCGTGTTGCTCCGCGGAGCGGATATCGAGGTGCAAGAGGTGCTCGCGGAACTCGATCGGCGCCTCTCGAAGTGAGAGCGCGGCGAAGGGGTTGTGACGGTAAGGTGAGGGCTCGGCTGGTGGGGCTGCGCCTTTTCCTCCGCCCCGACGATCAATTAGAATCTGGGAAGTATTTCGCATCATGTATACAGACACACGAACTGGAGGATTACTGGAATGAACAAAGAGGCACTCGAAGCCACTGCATTGTCGGTACGCTCACTCTCGATGGACGCAGTGCAGGCGGCCAACTCCGGACATCCCGGTTTGCCCTTGGGACTCGCGGAGCTCGGTGCCGTGTTGTACGGCGCCGCGATGAATCACTATCCCGGTGATCCCTCGTGGCCGAATCGGGATCGATTCGTGCTCTCGGCGGGTCACGGATCCATGCTGTTGTATTCCCTGCTGCATCTTTCCGGTTACAAGGTCGGCCTGGACGACCTCAAGCAGTTCCGGCAGGTGGGATCCATTACCCCGGGGCATCCGGAATACGGGGAGACTGAGGGAGTAGAAACCACCACCGGTCCCCTCGGCCAGGGTATATCCAATGCGGTAGGCATGGCCCTCGCGGAGGCGAAGCTGGCGTCCGTGTTCAATACTGATACGCACAAGGTCGTGGATCACTACACCTACGTCATCGCGAGCGACGGGGACATGATGGAGGGCGTCGCCTCGGAGGCCTGCTCTCTTGCGGGTCATCTGGCCCTCGGCAAGCTCATTGTGTTTTACGACGATAACCACATCAGCATAGAAGGCGACACGGCACTGGCCTTCAGCGAGGACGTGGAGCGCCGTTTTCAGGCGTATGGCTGGCAGACCATGAGCGGAGATGCCTACGACATCGACGGCATTATCTCCATGATCGAGAAAGCCAAGGGCGACACGGAGCGCCCCACGCTGATCCGCCTGCGCTCGGTCATCGGCAAGGGATCGCCGAACAAGGCGGGTACCGCCGCCGTCCACGGCGCAGCCCTCGGGGAAGACGAGGTTGCCGCCTCCAAACGGGAGCTCGGCCTCGACGAGAAGAAGCAGTTCTTCATTGACCCGAGAGCTACGGAGCACTTCGAGAAACGCCGGGGAGAGCTGCGCAAGCAGTACGAGGCCTGGCAGGCCGCCTTCGACGATTGGGCGGCGGAGAACCCGGAGCTGAAGAAGGAATGGGACCGCTATTTCGATCGTTCGGCGCCGGATGTGGACGCACTCGAGTTGCCGGCGTTCGAGAAGGGGGAGAAGGTCGCAACTCGCAAGGCAAGCGGGAAGATCCTGCAGGCGCTGGCCAAGGCCGTTCCGAACCTGATTGGAGGATCGGCGGACCTTGCCCCGTCGAACAACTCAACCCTCGAGGACTGGGGTCACTTCTCCGCCGAGGATCGGCTCGGCCGAACGCTCCACTTCGGCGTGCGCGAGCACGCGATGGGGGCCATAGCAAGCGGTATTTATCTTCACGGCGGGTTCCGTCCCTACGCGGCGACGTTCATGGTGTTCTCGGACTACATGCGGGGTTCCATGCGTCTTGCGGCCCTGATGGGAATCCCGGTGATCTATGTCATGACTCATGACTCGATCTACGTGGGAGAAGACGGCCCGACCCACGAGCCGGTTGAGCACTACGCGGCGCTCCGAGCTATCCCGAACATGGCCTTCTTCCGTCCGGGAGACGCGGAGGAGACTGCGGAGGCCTGGCGGGCCGCCCTCGAGCGCACCGACGGACCGACGGTCCTCGCCCTCACCAGGCAGGGCCTGCCGGTATACGAGAAGGCCGACCCGAAATGGCGTGAGAACTACCGTCGCGGCGGCTACATCGTGCGGGACACCGAGGGAACACCGGATGTGGTGGTCGTTGCCACCGGCTCCGAGGTCTCCCTTGCCCTCGATGCCGCCGAGAAGTCGAGCCGCAAGGTTCGAGTGGTGTCGGTGCTCGACCGTGAGCGGTTCGAAGCTCAGAAGGAATCGTTCCGCTCCTCGATGATTCCACAAGGTGTCCGCACCGTCGTTACCGAGGTCGGCGTCCTGCAGGGCTGGGAAGGCTACGTACAGTCCAAGGACGATCTCTTCGGGCTCAACCGCTTCGGCGCCTCCGGAAAGGGAGCCGAAGTCGCACGGCATCTCGGCTTCACCGCCGAGGCGCTTGCCTCACTGATCGATCGCTGACGCGAAGCCGAGGCGATTTCGGTACGCTGATACATGCGGGCGGGCCCCGCCGGTACCCGTGCCGGGTGCGGCGGGGCTTTTTAGTACCGGAGGACTATCTCGCCTTCGGTGGAATTGTCGGTGTACTTGATCATCAAGGTTTCGCTGTCGTCGTTGTAGTGACGCCCGCGCGAATAGGCTTCGAAGGACGGATCATTCCGCCACGTCTGACCGAAGAGCTCCATTTCGGAGAACTCCGGAATACCCTGCATGAGGACATAGTGAGTCCGATTGCGCGGATACCGAAGGGCAAACCGATACTCGTCTTCCTCGATCTCGATGTCGGTGAAATCGGCAGCGGTCAAGATCCAGCTGCCGGGATCGAGTTCTTCGGCCAGGGAAATCCGGCGGGGATAGGCAGGGTTGTCGTTGAGAAGCTCATACAGCTCCTCGGGCGGCACGTTGCCTTCGGCACCTTCGAGCTCGCCGTTGCCCACGTGCAGCACTTCCGGGACGAAGCCGGCGTCGTCGGCCAGTCCGAGGGCTGAGGCCACCAGATTGCGTCCTGCCGATACGAGCCGTTGGTCTTGCCGTTGCTCTCCGACCGACTCGAGGACCCGCCCGGCCTGAACGGAAAGCGCGACGTCCACCCTGCCCGGAGACCTCTCCAAGAAGATACCGTCATCATCCTCGACCCGGTAGAGCGCAGGCACTATCTTCGCATCCACCACCTGCCCGAGGCGCGCGAAGGCCTCGTCGAGCTCCTCGGTGGGCTGATCGCTTCGGTAAGAGGCGGCGGCCATGCCTACCGCCTGGGGCATATCGGCATCCTGATAGTCCACGGTGGCCACGAAATCGATCAACTCTTCATAGAGCTCCTCCGAACCGCGGTCGACCGCGAAGGCAGGGAGGTTCCGGGTTCTGAAGAGGTCGAGATCCTCTTCCTCGATGTCGGTAAGGAGCTCCTGTGTCTTCGCCCGGTCTTCCTCGAGAAACCGCTCCCGAATCTCGCGCAGGTTTCCGAGGTACGGTGCCGACAGCAGGGAAATCGAGTCGGGATGCTCGTCGGCGGCCCGACGCATGTCGGTGAAGACCGAATCATAGTCGTCCCGTTGCCAGGCTTCGGCGAGGGTCGCAATCAGGGCCTTTTCGGTGAATACCGCCGATCCTTCACGGGTGTCCCACGTGCCGTCGCCGCCGTTGAACCGGGATTCGGTCCAGCCCCTGTAGGCGTCATCGATGTACTCCGAGAGAGTTTCCTCGTATTCCTCGTCGTCGATCCGGTGACTGTCATCGTCCTCGGCGAAGTAGGTTTCGAATACGTCGGGCCCGTCACCTTCCGCCGGGCGATAGCGCACGGTGTTGGTAACGTGTGTTCCGGGGAGGGTCAAGGTGCCGGCGTCGGTATCGACGGACGCCTGCGGAGGGGGAGCGAAATTGTAGGTAGCCGATTCATAGCGAACCGGGTAGATTCCCGATACGCGGGCTTCCGCAAAGCGTGCGCCGTCGGCGGCGGAGACGGGGATGGCTACGGACGAGGCCGGAAGGAGGCGTTCGGGAATGTCTGCACGCACCTGCAGCTCGGTGTCCTTCTCTCCGGCAAGCTCGAAGAGCAGGACGACCTCCTCCTCGAACGAAACTCGATATCCCCGTTCTTCCACGGCATACGAGCGGGGTGCGAGGTCCATGCTCCCCCCGTCTTCCCGGGTGATACTCAGGGGCTCTTCCTTGCTGAAGGCGAAATCCAGTCCCCGGTACGATACGCGTATGGACGCGACCGTACTACTCTCCCGCTCCACGGTGGGAGTCATACGTCCCGAAACCGTCAGCCCGTCGGTGGATTCGAAAAAGCTCTGCCCGTCCGAAAATTGCAGGTACAGCAACAGCAGTATTATCCCCGCATAGACTACGGGGATGACTACGAACGCGCCCCGGAACCGTTTTTTCATTATGGGCGGATTGTAGCAGCAGACCGGTGTCCTTGCAAGAATTCGCTGATCCTTGCCAAAGGTGGAAGCGTATCGCTATTATGTCGGAACGTACCTATGAATGCACTATTTCGTTCGACGCTTCTTCTCGCTATCGTTGCTGTTCTGTTCTCCGCGTGTGCCGGCCTCCCGGAACGAGAGCCCGAGGCACCTCCGGAGGAAGAGGCGGAGCCGGAAGCGGAGCCCGAGCTCGAAGCCTACGAGAGCATCAGCCTCGCGGTGACCGCCGGGGACCCGGAAAGCGCCATTGCCGCGTATGAGCAGGCGCGACTCGAGGATCCCGATCGTCCGGAGACATTGCTGTTGCTTGCAACGCTGAATATGTCGGCCGATCGCCTCGACGAGGCGGACGCGGTGCTCGACGACGTCCTCGCGGAGCATCCGGATGATCCGGACGCGCTTTATCAGAAGGCCCTGCTTGCCGGGGCCAATGAAGACGATGAGGAGCAACAACGGCTCCTCGAGCGTGCCATAGAGCAGGATGAGAACCACGGCCCGGCCCACGCAGCTCTCGGGGAGCTGTATCTGGAGCGGGAGGACTACGAGCACGCCCGAGAAGCGTTCGAGCAGGGGCTCGAGGCCGAGGAGGACAACTTCGTGGCGCTCGTGGGGCTCGGTAACGTGTACCTGCGGACCGATGAGCCGGAGCAGGCCGAAGAGGTGCTCACGCGGGCGATCGACGAGGAGCCGGAGTACCCCTTTGCCTACGTCGACCGCAGCCGGGCGCGCGTTGCGGAGCACGAGGTCGAAGGGGCGGAGGAGGATCTTACTCGGGCTATCGAACTGGAGCCGGAGTACGGATGGAACTACTTCGACCGCGGGCGCCTTCGGGTAGAGCTCGGCAAGCTCGAGGAGGCAGAAGACGACTTCACCGAGAGCATGGAGTTGATGCCGGACATGTTTATGGCCTACGTGGAGCGCGGGCGCGTTCGTGACAGCCTCGGCGACAGATCCGGTGCCTACGAGGACTATCGGAGGGCTCTGGAGCTGCGACCGGATTATCACCCGGGATACGCGCCGCTCGGTATGTACGCCTACATGGAGGAGGACTACGAGCGGGCGGCGGAGACGTTTCGGAAGGCCTACGATCATGACCCGGAACAACACAGCTATCCGTTGCTTGCGGCACTTTCGTGGAAGGAAGCCGGTCGTGACGCGGAGGCCCGTGATTACCTGGAGTCGGTCCTCTCGGAGATCCCGCGTGACAGCCTGCACTACGACATGGCCCGCTACTATATCACGCCCCAAGGCGATGGCTTGCTCCTGCAGAAAATCGAACGGAGCGAGGACGACGTGGAAAAGATCCAATTGCTTTTCCATCTCGGCGCTTCCTATGAGCTCGAAGGCCGGACGCGGCTGGCGCAACAGATGTATGTGGAAGTCGAAGATCAGGAAGGTCCGGCGGTAATCGAGAAACGTCTGGCCGCCAGGAAACTCGGGACCGACGATGAGTAATCAATGAAGGGAATCCAGGAGCTGATCTCCCACATCGACCCCGCGCGGGAAGTCGCGATCCAGGCTCACGACTTCCCCGACCATGACGCGGTCGGAACGGCGTATGCCCTTTCCCGGTTGCTTGCGTCCAATCAGATAGAAACCAAGCTCTGCTACGGCGGTGAGATTCAGAGCGCCTCCCTCACCGAAATGATCCGCATACTCGAGATTCCCATTATGGCCTGCCATGAGGCGGAGCTCGCCGACGATGCGCAGATCATCATCGTGGACGGGTTCGTCGGTAACACGAACATTCGGGGTGTACCCGGCGAGGTGATCGGCGTGATCGACCATCACGTTCCGCCGACCGAGCCGAACTGTAAGTACTACGATATCCGTCCGCACTTCGGGGCTTGCTCCACCATTCTCTACGAGTACTACAAGATCTCTAACAACGAGATGGAAGCGAACGTTGCCACCGGCTTGTTGATCGGGGTGATGATGGATACGGCGTTCATGACCCGTGGCGTCGCCCCGGTGGACCTCGAGGCATTCTCGTCGCTGTTTTTCAGCGGGGACTGGCAGACGGGCAGTCGACTGCTGAAGAACTCGCTCTCTCTGGCGGACCTCTCGGTCTTCCGTGAGGCTATCAACGCCTGCATCGTGGCCGACGATTTCTGCTTTGTCCCGGTAACCAAGGAGTGCACGCAGGAGGTCATGGCGCTGGTGGCGGACTTCTTCCTGGGCCTGAGAGAGATCCACTTTGTAGTGGTCCTCGAGCCCGAACGGGAAGAATACCGGATATCGGTACGCAGCGAGGACAACGCCCGTCCCACCGACGTCATCATCAAGAAGGCCCTCCAGGGGATGGGCTCCGGCGGCGGCCACGTATACATGGGTGGCGGCAGCATACCCCGGGACCTGTTTCCCGGCGACGAGGTCCTGCGCAAACGATTCATGGCCGCAATGGGAAAAGGATAATCGAAGAGTGGACTACGGAGTGGAAACGAGCGGGGCACGGACCACGATAGAGGTGGCCGGTAAACGCATCACGATCATCGGCACGGCACACATCTCCCAGGAGAGCGTAGCCGACGTCACCGCGGCCATCGAGGAGCTCGCACCCGAGCGTGTGTGCGTGGAAATCGATGAAGCGCGATACCGGGCGATGACGGAGGGCCAGGACTGGTCCAGGCTGGACGTATACCGAGTTCTGCGGGAGCGCAAGGGGTTTCTCCTGCTGGGTAACCTGGTGTTGCAGTCCTTTCAGCGGCGCATGGGCGAGGAGCTCGGGGTCCGCCCGGGCGAGGAGATGCGTGAAGCGGTACGGGTCGCCGAGGAGCGCTCGGTGCCGGTGGCGCTCTGTGATCGCGATATTCAGGTGACCTTGCGCCGGGCGTGGGCGGGCACCGGATTCTGGGGCAAGAACAAGATGCTTGCCGCGCTGCTGAGCTCGCTATTCACTCGGGAGAAGCTCACCGAGGAAGAGATAGAGGAGCTGAAGCAGAAGACCGCCTTGCAGGGGATGATGGAGGAGCTTGCCGCCTATTTGCCCCAGGCAAAGGAAGTCCTCATAGATGAGCGGGATAAGTACCTCGCGAAGCGTATTTTCGAGCAACCGGAACAGAACATCGTAGCGGTGGTAGGGGCCGGACACGTAAGCGGCATCGTCCGGCATCTGCAGTGGCTCGAAGAGGACCCGGAGGCCGTTGATCTCGAGGAGCTCGATCTCATCCCGCCGAAAAAGGCCGTTACCCGGGCCTTGCCGTACCTCGTGCCCGCGGTGGTGATCGGCTTGCTCGGATGGGGCTTCGTTCAGTCCGGATGGCAGGGTGGTATCGAGCTGTTCATGCGGTGGGTGCTGGTGAACGGCTCTCTCTCCGCGGTCGGTGCGCTGGCAGCTCTGGCACATCCGCTAACGGTGATCGTCTCGTTCCTTGCGGCGCCGTTCACCTCGATGAATCCGACCATCGGCGTGGGGATCGTTGCAGGACTGCTGGAGGCCGTGCTACGCAAGCCTCGAGTCCTGGACTTCGAGAACCTGCAGCAGGATATTCTCTCGGTGCGCGGGTTCTTCCGAAACCGGGTGAGCCACGTCTTACTGGTGTTTTTCTTCTCGAGCCTCGGGAGTGCCGTGGGAACGTTCGTGGCCTTTCCCTTTCTCTTTCCCGGCTCCGTATAACGGGCTCCTGCCGGCGGCGGGCTATGGGCTATCGGTTCGGCGCGACGTTCCCGTTGCCGAAGACGGCGCCGATGCCGGCGCCGACGGTGTCCACCCGTTCCCACTCCTCCTCCGGTGGCTCGCCCTCTCTCACGCGACGAGGCCCGACGAGACGTTCGTAGCCCATATCGCGCGCGGTGCGCAGCCTGCGACGTAGCTGCGCCACGGGACGGATCTCTCCGGCAAGGCTGATCTCGCCGGTCACGGTGGTGGCCCCGGGCACCGGGGTTCCCGTACGAGCGGAGTACAGCGCCACGGCAAGCGGCAGCTCCACTCCCACTTCGTCGATTCTGATGCCCCCGGCGACGTTCACGTATATGTCCTGGTCGGAGAAGCTCACCCCCAGATGCTTTTCGAGCACCGCGGCCACCCGGGATATCCGCCGGGAATCGATCCGGTCGGAAAATGTTCTGCTTACACCGCTCTTTGCCGATACCGTGAGCGCCTGAATTTCCACCAAAAGCACGCGACTTCCCTCGTAGACGGGTGCCACCACCACCCCCGCGGGAAGGGTGCCCCTGCGATCGACCAGAAATACCGAGGCCGGATCGGTCACCTCCCGCAGGCCGGCGTGTCCCATGGCGAAGAGGCCGATCTCGTCGGTGGACCCGAAGCGGTTCTTCGTGGCGCGCAGTACCCGCAGGTGCTCTTCGGCATGCTCGAAGTACAACACCGTATCGACCATGTGCTCGATGGCCTTCGGACCGGCAATAGCCCCCTCTTTGGTCACGTGGGCGACGAGGAAGACCGCGGATTCCCGCGAACGAATCCAGTCGAGGATCTCGTAGGTGCCGTACTTGATTTGGTTGACCGTGCCCGGGTAGGCGCCGGCCTCCGGTGAGCGAAGGGCCTGAACCGAATCGACGATTACCAGCTCCGGAGAGCGTTCGTCAAACGCCCGGGTCACCGCCTCGGTATCGCCGTCGCAGAGCACGTCGAAATCCGCCTCGAGGCCGAGGCGCCGCGCCCGCAGCCGCAGCTGCCGTGCCGACTCCTCGGCGGAAACGTAGAGCACCGATCGGTCCGACATCCGAGCCGCCGCCTGGAGCATAAGGGTGGACTTCCCGATACCCGGCTCGCCGCCGAGGAGTACCGACGAGCCGAGCACGATACCGCCGCCGAGGACACGATCGAGCTCTCCGATGCCCGTGGGGCGGCGGGGCTCCTCGAGATCGGATGCCCCGACCGATTCGACGGACTCCGCCGCCGTACCGCCGGGCCGCCGCGACACTCCGGTTCCCGGGGAGCGCGAGCGTCCTGCGGGGCCTTTCAGAGCTCCCGGTCCCCCGGCGGCGGTCTCCACCAGGGTGTTCCACTCCCCGCACTGCGGACACCGCCCGAGCCACTTCGGCTCCTCGTGACCGCATGAGCTGCAGCGGTAGACGGTTCTTGCGCGGGCCATGCGGACTGCTACTCGCCGGCGCGGACGTCGGTGAGCTCCACCTCGAAGACCAGGAACGAGTTCGGCGGAATGATTCCGCGGGCGCCGTCGGACCCGTATGCGAGCTCCGGCGGAACGATCACCGTCCGCCGCTCTCCGACGGACATGTCCAGCAGCGTACGGTCCCAGCCCTCGATGACCTCTCCGGTTCCCACGGTGAAGGTCACCGGCTCGTCGCGATTCTCCGTCGACTCGAAGGGCATGCCGTTGAGAAGATAGCCCGTATACTCCACGGCCACCTCATCGCCTTCCTGAGGTCTCGTCCCGGTTCCCTCCTGCTCGACCACGTAGCGCAGGCCCTTTTCCGTTTCCCTGGCCTCCGGCCAGTTGCGCTCGATGTAGTCGAGTTGCTCCGCGATGGATACCTGCTGTTTCTCGGATAGCTCCTCCCGGAGCGCCTCGATCCGTCGATCGAAGGTTTCCTGATCGGCCTCGAACTCTCGGGCATCAGGGCCGCGGCGAATGACCGTTACCTCCTCGAGGGTATCGCCCTCCTCGATCTCGTCTACGACGTCTTGACCTTCCATCACATGAGCGAAGACGGAGTACTGTCCGTCCAGCCACGGCGTCGGTCCGCGCGTGATGAAAAACTGGCTGCCGTTCGTGTGGGGCCCGCTATTGGCCATCGATACAACTCCCGCCTCATCGTGGCGCAGGGAATCGCTTATCTCGTTGGGAAACTCGTAGCCGGGACCTCCGGAGCCGTCACCCCGAGGATCACCGGTTTGGATTACGAAGTCCTCCACGACGCGGTGGAACACCAGCCCGTCATAGAAGGGCTCGCCTTCGCGTACGTCGGTGTCGAGGTTTCCCTCCGCCAATCCGACGAAGTTTGTTACCGTCGCCGGTGACTCCTCGTAGGCAAGGCGCAGCAGTATCGAGCCCTTGGACGTTTCGAGCTCGGCGTAGAGCCCGTCTTCGAGATCCGCGTACTCGTCGCTGCAGCCGCCTGTCAGCGTGACGGCAATGACGATCAGGAGCGCGCCGGCCGAATACAGCAGTCGCTTCATACTCACCCCTCGAGGTCATCGGTTCGGCAAATGCCGGACCATGATGATGCCGTCGATGTTTTTGATCGCCTCGATGTGGTCGGAAGACAGATTGTCGTCGACGTCGATGATGTTGTACGCGACGTCACCTTTATGATGATTCACCAGATCGAGGATGTTGATGTTTCCTTCGGCCAGTATCCTGGTCACCTGCCCCACCATGTTGGGGATGTTGCGATTTCCGATGAGAAGCCGCTCTCTGCCCGTGTAGGGCATAATGCATTGCGGGAAGTTCACCGAGTTCACAACGTTACCGGTTTCGATGTAATCGCGGAGCTGGCGTGCCGCCATGACGGCGCAGTTCTCCTCGGCCTCCGGCGTGGACGCGCCGAGATGCGGAATAGGGAGAATGCGCTCATTGCCGAGGAGCTTGGTATCGGGGAAATCCGTCACGTAGTAAGAGACGATTCCTTTATCGATGGCCGTGAGTAGCGCATCGTTGTCCACCAGACCTCCCCGGGCAAAGTTCAAAAGCCGTGCGCCCGGCTTCATCTGGGAGAGGGTCTCGTGGTTCAGGTAATGCTGCGTGTTTTCGCTTAGCGGAACGTGTATGGTGACGTAGTCGGAGCGGGACAGGAGGCTCTGCAGATTCCGTGCGCGCTCTACGCTTCGCGACAGTCCCCAGGCGGATTCCACCGAGATGTAGGGATCGCAGCCCACGACGGTCATGCCGAGGGCGGAAGCGGCATTGGCGACCATCACGCCGATCGCCCCCAGCCCGATGACCCCGAGCGTCTTTCCGTAGATCTCCGGGCCGGCGTACGCTTTCTTCTGTTTCTCCACCAGCTTCGCTACGTCCTCAGTACTCGGGTCAAGGCTCTTCACCCAGGCAAGCCCGTCGTAGATGCGTCGCGAGGAGAGCAGAAGCCCGCTTATGACCAGCTCCTTGACACTGTTTGCGTTGGCTCCCGGGGTGTTGAATACGACGACGCCCCGCTCGGTGCAGGCCTCTACGGGTATGTTGTTGACCCCCGTGCCCGCCCGGGCGATGACTTTGAGCCGCGGGTTGAGCTCCATGTCGTTGAGATCGTGACTCCGGAGGATGATCCCGTCCGGATCCTCCACGTCTTCGCCGACGCGATACTCCCCGTCCTCGAATACCGCGAGCCCGGCTTCTGCAATCTTGTTGTAAGTCCGGATTCCAAACATTTCGCACCTCACGTAGGGGATTCGCTGTGGGACCGAAGCGCTTCGGCTACCTCCGGTAAAAGCCGGAGGCCGAGCTCTTCGAGCTGCTTCGGATCCACCTCCGAGGGCGAGTCGTCCATGGGGGAGACGCCGACGGAGTTCTTGGGAAAAGCTATGACCTCCCGAATGGTGTCCTCACCCGCCATCATCATAACGATCCGATCGAGGCCGGGTGCGATACCACCATGCGGTGGCGGTCCGTATTGAAACGCTTCGAGCAGGAAGCCGAAGCGGCGTTGAGCCTCTTCCCGAGAGAACCCGACGATGGAGAAGATCCGCTCCTGCAGTTCCGGATTGTGAATCCGGATCGACCCGGAGGCGAGCTCAAGGCCGTTCCCGACGAGATCATAGAGGTCCCCCAGCACTGTCCCGGGGTCATCCTCCAGGGAATCGAGGAACTGCTCCTGGGGCATCGTGAACATGTGATGCGCCGGATCCCATTTACCCTCGTCCTCGTTCCACTCGAAGAGCGGGAAGTCCACCACCCAGGCAAACGCAAACTCATTCGGGTCCGGGAGGCCGAGCTGCCGCCCGAGCCGCGTGCGCACGGCGCCGAGGGCGGTTGTTGCGGTTTTCCACCGGTCCGCCACGAACAAGAGAAGATCTCCCGGCTTTGCGCCGAGCTCCCGACACACCGCGGCGGTCTCTTCGGCGAAAAACTTACCGATACCCCCTTCGAGGACCGGGTTTCCTTCGGCTTCGGCCACGCGGGTCCAGGCCAGCCCCTTGGCCCCGTAGGTAGTGGCCGCACCTTCGAGCTCGTCGATCTGTTTGCGGGAGAAGCCGCCGCACTCCTCTGCAACGAGGGCCTTCACCACGCCGCCCTCAGCGACCACGTTCTTGAAGACGTTGAAACCGCTCCGTCCGGCGCGCTCGGTGAAGTCCTGAAGCTCGAGACCGAAGCGGAGGTCCGGCTTGTCCGTCCCGTAACGATTCATGGCATCGGCGTAGGACAGGCGAGGAAAGGGCGTCTGCAGCTCCACGTCCAGCGTATGGCGAAAGACGTGTGAGAGCATACCTTCCACGACCTCAAAGACGTCGTCTTTGTTCACGAAGCTCATCTCGATGTCGACTTGCGTGTGCTCAGGCTGCCGATCTCCGCGGGCGTCTTCGTCCCGGAAGCAATGAGCGAGCTGGAAGTACCGATCAAAGCCCGCAACCATGATGATCTGCTTGAACAGCTGTGGTGATTGCGGCAGTGCGTAGAACTTGCCCTGGTGAAGCCGTGACGGTACAAGAAAGTCCCGAGCCCCTTCCGGCGTCGATTTGATGAGCGACGGGGTCTCTATCTCGTAGAAGCCGAGGCCGTTGAGGTACTCCCGCACCCGGAAAGACACCTCATGCCGCAGCTTGATCTTCCGTTGCATCGAGAAGGACCGGAGGTCGAGATAGCGGTACTTCTGCCGGAGCTCGTCCCGGGCTTCCGTGGTCTCGTCGATCATGAACGGGAGCGTACGGCACCGGGAGAGGACGCGGATCTCGTCGGCGCGCACCTCGATTTCTCCGGTGCGCATCTCGGGATTGACCATATCCTCCGGCCGGGCACGGACCTCGCCGTGAACGGCGATGCAGTACTCGTTCTTGAGCTCGGAAGCGGTCCTTGAGAGCTCCTGCGGCGCCCCTTCGTCTACGACAACCTGGGTCACGCCGAAGCGATCGCGCAGGTTGATGAAATGAACGCCGCCGTGATCACGGGACCGATGCACCCATCCGTTCAGTATGACGTCTCGACCGGCGTCGGTGCGACCGAGCTCGCCGCACGTGACGGTCCGTCTCATTGTCTCCATGGGTCGAATCTACCATGCGCGTACCGAGCGTTCAACCGGCGGCCGGAGCAGGCCTGGTCAGCCCGGCGG
>JBKHEN010000030.1:0-23595 GCA_046540795.1 Spirochaetaceae bacterium
CGACCGGCGGAGTGACGGCGGGCGGAGTGACGGCCGGCGGAGTGACGGCGGGTGGGCCGACCCGGCGCAATAGACCGGACCGCGGGCAGCGCCGACTATCCGATCTCGGAGCCCAGGTCCTTCTCCTCAGCCAGCGCGAGCGCCCGGGTCGCGATCATGGTGTCCTGCACGCCAACGCCGGTGAGATCGCACATGGTGATCTGGCTCTCCGCGCTTCTTCCCGGATGATTCCCCCGCACGAGAGTGCCGAGCTCCACGATGTTCGCCTCTTCGGTTACCGTCCCGGCGGCAAGGGCTGATCGCAGCTCTCCGAGGCGAAAGCTCTGGGACTTGAGGTCGCAGGCAAGTACGTCTACGGCGGCGGGAACGGCCGCCTCCGTCTCCTGCTTTTCCTCCGCGTCGGAGCCCATGGTGGTCAGATGGAGGCCCGGATGGAGCCACTCCGGCTTCACGAAGGGCGTGCGCGAGGGCGTTGTGGTAACGACGATGCTGCTCTCCCTTATGACCTCCTCCACGGAGTCTGCTTTGATCACCTCGACGCCGAGCTCGTTTTTCATGTCTCTAACGTACGCATCCCGGACATCTTCACTGTCCAGACTGAACGTGCGAATTCTCTTGATCTTTCGGACGAGGGCCAGGGCGCGCATCTGAAAGCGTGCCTGTACCCCGGCGCCGATCACTCCTGCGTTCTCCGCCGATTTCGGTGCCAGGTACTTTGCCGCAACGGCGCCCGCGGCACCCGTGCGTACCTGGGTCAGATAGCCGTTGTCGAGAAGCACCGCGCGGAGAAACCCGGTCTCCGCGCTTATCACGAGCATCTGCCCGCTCTGCGACGGCAAGCCCTTTTCGGGATTGAGGAAAAAGCCGGAGGCGACTTTTACCGCTAAGTGCTCCAGGCCCTCGATGTAAGCTGCCTTTATGTCGACTTCCGCCTGCAGGCGTGGTATGGGGATCATCATGATCGGTGGTACCGTCGCCTTTCCCGCATCGAGCTCGGCAAAACCTCGCTCGATCTCCGCTACTGCGTCGTTGTCGAGCTTGATGTGCTCGAGGAGCTCCCGCTCCGGAACAACTCGTACCATGTCTCCTCCCTGTTATAGGAAATCCTGAATGACTCGGACATACCGAGCCGGATCGACACTCGAGCCGCTAACGACAATGCCGACGTGCCGGCCGTTCACGTCGATCTTTCCGGATAACACCGCCGCAATGCCGACTACCGCCGCGCCCTCGGCGACCAGGCTGTGCTCGGAGAAGGCGTAATACATGCCGCGGGCGATGTCCGCCTCATCCACTACCACGTGCTCGTCGACATACTCCCGGACGAGGGGAAGGGTAAAGCGGTTTTCCGCCCCAATGCCGCCGAGTAGGGAGTCGGCGAGGGTATCGTTTTCCTCGACCTCAACCGGACGCCCGGCCTTGAGGCTTTCAAGCATCGCCGGAGAGCGAGCGATCGAAACGCCCACGACACGGGCACTCGGCTCAAGCAGCTTTGCAGCAAGAGCCACGCCGGCGAGCAAACCGCCGCCCGAGAGCGGTACGACGAAAGTGTCGAGCGTCGGCTCTTCGGTGAGCATTTCCAGGGCGATCGTCGCCTGACCGGCCACCACGTAGGGATCGTCGAAGGGAACGACCGGCGTCATCCCTCGCTCGCTGCGAAGGCGCTCGTACTCGATCTCCGCTTCATCCTGAGAGCGCCCCTTGACCACGACCTCCGCGCCCAGCCGTCGAATCTGCTCCACCCGATACGCCGCGACGTGCTCGGAAACACAGACGATGGCGGGTATGCCGGTTTGACCCGCGACGTAGGCCACTGCCTTTCCATGGTTGCCCGTGGAGAAGGTGATAACCCCCCGGCGGCGCTCTTCTTCGCCGAGAGAGAGGATCCGATTTGCCGCGCCTCGGACCTTGAAGGCGCCGGTGTTCTGCAGTGACTCGAGCTTGAGCCTCACCGTGCGAGCTCCGGAGGAGTCGGCAAGGGCCCCGCTCTCGGCAAGAGGAGTGCGCCGCACCACGAAAGCGATCCGCTTTGCGGCCTCGAGTACATCGGCAAGTGACAAGTCGGACCACTGCATGGCTACTTAGTAATGAGCTCGATCGGGTAGTCGTACAGCGACTCGTTCCCGGAGTCTGTGATCCGGATTGTCGCATCCACCTCGAACCCTACCTCGTCGTACCAGATACCGGGGATGAGGTGTAGCACCATGTTGGGCTTGAGAACGGTTTTGTCCCCGGGGCGCAGGCTGATCGTCTGCTCGCCCCAGTCCGGGGGATAGTTCACCCCGACGGAGTAGCCAAGGCGCGATTCCTTTACCACCGTGGAATGGGCGATAGCCCCTCTCCAGGCCTCCTCCACCTGCTCGGCCGTAACTCCGGGTTTCACGAACTCCAGCGTCGCGGCAAGGCCCTCCAACACCACGTCGGCGGTCTCTCTCATGAGAGCCGGCGGCTCTTTGCCGAGGAAGATCGTGCGTGCAATCGGCGCATGGTAGTGCCGATAGACGCCGCAGAGCTCGAGGAGCACCGCCTCGTCGGCGCGGAAGGTCCGTTCGGTCCAGGTGAGGTGAGGGGTGCTGGAGGCCTCCCCGGCCATCATGAGAGGTACGATCGCCGGATAGTCCCCCGCGAACTCCTCGGTGCCTCGATACTGAGCTGCCGCAATCTGGGCAGCTGCGTCGCACTCCCGCACGCCGACCGATATCTCTCGCACCGCCGCATCCATGACGCGCTCCGCAATGGCTCCGGCGCGCTTGAGAAAGATAATCTCCGCCTCGGACTTGACAACGCGAACCCAATTGATCAACCCGTTGGCATCCACCAAGGCGGCGTCGGGAAGGGACTTCTCGAGCTCCACGAAATTGCGGTGAGTGAAGTAGAATTGGTCCATCTCGACGCCGACCCGTTTCTTGTCCCAGCCCTTCTCCTTGAGTACGTCGGCTACGAAATGCATGGGGTGCTTGGTGTCCGACTGCACGTAATCGTCGGCGTATTCCCGGATGTTCTCCTCGGAGAGGAACGTGGTAAGGCGGGCGCCGTTTCCGTCCATACCCCTTCCGAGCCACATCGGCTGTTCCTGCTCCAGGGAGACCACGACGGCCTGGTGTACGTAGAAGCTCCATCCGTCGTACCCGGTGAGGTAGTTCATGTTGGCGGGCTGGCTCACGATGAGCACTTCTATGCCGCGCTGCTCCATGGATCGTTTGGTGCCTTCGATTCTGTGCTCGTACTCAGCGACTTCGAAAACCGGCATGCTGTCTCCTCTGCTTCATATGTATGATGTGCGGACGCGTCCGCGAAACGAAAGTAGTATCGTCTATTCCCCTCTTGTTCCGTTGTCCTGTCCCTTACCGAGTTGTCGGGATATGGAAGCCGCAGCGTCCTGGAGATCGTCGACCAGGCCGTCGAGGCGTTCCTTTGTGGCCCGGAGTGACGGACCCGAAATGGAGAGGCCGGCGACCATCTTGCCCCGATAATCGAAAATCGGTGCAGCGTAGCTGTTGAGATCGTCGCTGAACTCGGCCAGCTCGGTCGCATATCCCCGCTGCCGGGTGCGCTCGATCTCCCTCTCCATCTCCTCGATGGCCGTAACGGTGTTCTCGGTAAGTTTCTCAGGCTGCATCTCCGAAAGAAGGCGGTTTCTGGTGGAGGCGTCCATCGCGGAAAGGAAGATCTTGCCCGACGCGCAGGCATGGATGGGATAGGAATAGGTCACATCGGGATTGAGAGACAGGGGATTGGCGCTCTTGATTTCCTCCACGGCGATGACCATGTGGCCGTAGAGAACCGTCAAATACACGTTTTCGTTTGCACGACGCATGAGGTCGTTCATCACCGGCCGGGCCACGTCGCGAAGGTCACGACTCAGGGGTACCCGGCTGCCGAGCTTAAAGAGCTTGAAGCTCAGCCGGTATCCGTGCGTCGGATCTTTGGTGACGTACCCGACCTGCAACAACGTTGCGAGCAGACGGTGCACGTTGGTTCGCGAGAGCCCGAGCGCCCGGGTGATCTGGGCCGGTTTTACCGACCCGTGCTCGCTTATATACTCGAGGATACGAAACGCCTTGAGGACCGTCTCGGTCGGCCGGTAGCTTTTCGTGTTATTATTTGAACTTTCGTTATTATAATGCAACACCTGCCATTTTGCGGCCACCGGCTGAATTTGTCAAGCATGAGTCTCTTGCATAGAACGGCGCTTGGCTTGTATTTCCACAGTGATGGCACATCGAGAAGAAAACAGGAGCACGGCCCTCGTGACGGGAGCGTCAAGCGGCATAGGGCTTGAGCTGAGCCGGACGCTTGCTTCTGAGCGTTTTGATCTGGTCCTCGTAGCACGGAGGGCCGAGCAGCTCGAGGCGCTTGCCTCGGAGCTTCGGAGGAGGCATGCCGTGGATGTACTGGTCATACCGACGGACCTGGCACGCCGCAGTGCCGCCACGGACGTCCATCGAACGGTCACGGCTGCGGGCTACGAGGTTGAGGTGCTTGTAAACAATGCCGGCTTCGCCACGTACGGTGCGTTTCACCAGGCGGAGCTCTCCCGCGAGCTTGCGATGATCGAAGTGAATGTAGCGGCGCTCGTTGAGCTGACGCACCTCTTCCTGCCGGCCATGGTGGACCGCGGGTTCGGGCGGATCATGAACGTGGCCTCTACCGCTGCGTTCCAGCCCGGGCCGCTCATGGCCGGCTACTTCGCTACCAAGGCCTTCGTGCTGCACTTCTCCGAAGCCGTCGCGGCGGAGCTCGAAGGTACCGGCGTGACGGTAACGGCTCTCTGTCCGGGGCCCACGGAGACGGCGTTCCAGCCGCGGGCCGGAATGGAGCAGGCTCGACTGCTGCGCTACGGGACCATGAGTGCCCGAGAAGTTGCGAAGTTCGGCTATCGGGCGCTTCTAGCGGGCAAACGGGTTGCCGTGCCCGGTATCGCAAATCGACTCGGCACGCTCGCGCCTCGATTGCTCCCCCGGAGTCTGCTTACACGTATAGTGAGGCACTTGCAGGCGCCGGTAACCGACACCGACAAGTCGTGATTCTCCCTTCGCCGGACTAGAGCAGACCGCTTTCCCGAGCAGCCTCCTCGAAGGCGTTGACGGCACGATCGATGTCCTCGGCCGAATGGGCCGCGGATACCTGCACGCGAATGCGGGCCTTCCCCTTCGGTACGACCGGGTATGTGAACCCGATCACGTAGATTCCCTTCTCGAGCAACCGATCCGCCATACTCACTGCCGTGGGCTCGTCGTAGATCATCACCGGCACGATTGCCGTCGGCCCCTCGAGAACGTCCAGACCGACTTGCGAAATGGCGGTGCGGAATCGTCGAATGTTCTCTTCGAGCTTCCGTTTCAGACCGGTGTCCTTCTCGACGAGCTCGAGTGCCCGGAGTGTGCCGCCGACCACTGCGGGGGCCAGGGTATTGGAGAAGAGGTAGGGGCGGGAACGTTGCCGCAGGTACTCGATGATTTCTCGTTTGCCGCTCGTGCAGCCGCCCGATGCGCCTCCGAGAGCCTTTCCAAAGGTCGTGGTTATCAGGTCGATCTTGCCGTGGAGACCGAAATGCTCGTGGCTGCCACGTCCGTTCGGACCGATATAGCCGGTGGCATGGGAATCGTCGACCATGACGAGGGCATCGTAGCGTTCGGCCAGCTCGACTATCTCCGGCAGGGGGGCGATATCCCCGTCCATGGAAAAGACGCCGTCCGTGGCGACAACGCGGTACCGGGCGTTCTTCGCGGCGACAAGTTGCTCCTCGAGAGAGGCCATATCCGCGTGCCTATAGCGGTAACGCTCGGCCTTGCACAAACGTACCGCGTCGATGATGGAAGCATGGTTCAGCTCGTCGGAGACGATGGCGTCTTCGCTGCCCAAAAGCGGCTCGAAGAGCCCGCCGTTTGCGTCGAAGCATGCGGCGTAGAGCAGCGTGTCCTCTGTCCCGAGGAACCGGCTCACCGCTGCCTCGAGCTCCTTGTGCGTATCCTGCGTGCCGCAAATGAAGCGCACCGATGACAACCCGTAGCCTCGGCGCTCCATCATGCGGTGGGCCGCCTCGATTATTTCAGGATGGTTGGAGAGCCCGAGATAGTTGTTGGCGCAGAAGTTTGTAACTTCGTGTTCCGCTTCGGGTTTGGCGCCTCCCTCGACGGCGGCCTCGACGGCGGCTTCCGGCGGAAGAATGTTGATGTGCGCCTGCTGCGGTCCCCTCAGTACACGCTCGCTCTTGTACAGTCCCTGCTCGTGTAGATCCTGTATCTGTTTCCGGAGGTCTTCAAACATGTTCTTCGACATCGCTTCGCTCCCGTATTCGTGCCAGCATCTCGTCTGTCATACGCGCGGTATCGTATTCCGGGGCCCAGCCCCACTCTACCCGCGCCGCGTAGTCCTCCATTCTATTCGGCCATGAGTCGGCGATTGCCTGTCGTACCGGATCGATCTTGTACGCTATCTGAAACGAGGGAATATGCGCCCGTATGTAGCCGGCGAGCTCCTCCGGACATATGCTCATGGCCGTTACGTTGAACGCGTTTCGGTGCCGCAAATGATCCGGATCGGCTTCCATGATGTCGATCGCCGCCTTGATCGCATCGGGCATGTACATCATGTCGAGGTACGTATCGCCCTTGAGAAAGCAGGTGTACCGGCCCTGCGCGACGGCCGCGTAGAAGATCTCGACTGCATAATCCGTGGTGCCGCCGCCGGGGGGCGTCTTGTAGGAGATAAGCCCCGGATAGCGCACGCCCCGCGTATCGACGCCGTATTTGTGGAAGTAGTAATCGCACAGAAGCTCCCCCGCTACCTTCGTGACCCCGTACATGGAGGTTGGACGTTGCAGCGTGTCCTGGGCGGTCCACTCCTTCGGGGTGGTAGGTCCGAAAGAGCCGATGGAGCTCGGGGTGAAGACCGCGCATCCCTCCTCACGGGCCACCTCGAGCGCCGCGATGACACCACCCATGTTAATGCGCCACGCCTCCTGCGGGCGCGTTTCGGCCGTTGCGGAAAGCAACGCGGCCAGATGGTAAATCGTGTCGATGGAATAACGACGGACAACTTCCGAAAGGCGCGCTCCGTCTACGGCATCCAACCGCTCAAAGGGGCCTGCTTCAACCAAGTCCCTGTTTACGTCGTCTCTGATGTCGGAGAGGACGACGTTATCGGTGCCGAGACGGCTGCGGAGCTCCACCGCGAGCTCACTGCCGAGCTGGCCGAGGGCGCCTGTGATGAGTGCTCGCTTCATGGTTCCGTCCTCTGCGGCTTTGACAACCGCTCATATGCTCCGTATCATTGTAATGAACTATGTTCACTATTATACACAATAGGGGCATTGGTTCGATATGTCAAACGTCCGGAGGAACGGCATGGATACTACCTCACAGCCCCCGCTCATTGGAGCCAATATCAGAGAGCAGCGTCAACAACAGGGGCTGACGCTGAGCGTCCTGGCTGAACGGAGTGGGGTTTCTAAGGCAATGCTCTCGCAGATCGAGTCCAAAAAGGTGAATCCTACGGTAGCGATGGTGTGGAAGATAGCCCGGGGGCTCGACGTCGATATGAATGAGCTCTTTGCCGGAAGCACGGAGCCGGTTCGGCACTTCCACCTGACCCGCCGGGACGACATACCGGTGCTCGATACCGATGAAGAGGGCTTGCATATGAAGGTGCTCACGCCCCTCAGCCTCGTCGAGGACCTGGAAATGTACCTCTTGACCTTCTCCGTGGGCGGTGAGCTCAAGAGTCGGCCGCATTTCCCGGGCACCGAGGAGTTCCTCACCGTCATCAACGGCCGGATCCGCGTGCGCGCCGGGGAGCGGGTCGAGGAGCTCGGGGAGGGAGACTTCATCAGATACCAGTGCGACGTGGACCACGATATAGAAAACCTCGGCGACGATGAGGCCGTGGTGCATATGGTGGTGCGCTTCCATGACACCGGTGTCTCATGACACGCCGCGCGCCGTCGCAGCCCGCCTGCTCATTCACCGAACCGGTGTCGGTGTCGCCGTGAGTCATACAGCGTAAAGGGCGCTTGTCGAAAGTACTCGAAGGGACCGGCATCCCGCACCCCGGTCACCAGGGCGGCGATCTGTTCCTGTGAGGTATAGGCCTCGAGAGCGGTGAGTTTGGCCTCGAATAGCGCGGCGTCCCCTTCGAGCTGTACGGTGGGCGGCGCGGGAAAATCACAGTACACCGCCGATTCGTACAGGCGGGGCAGCCCTTGGAGCGGGGTCCCCAGCTCCGGCCATACCGTTCCGTAAGCATGGAAGAGGGAAATGAGGAGCTCTCGGTGGACGCACTGGTGATCGGGATGATAGTCCGCGCCGGTCGGAACCACCACGTGAGTCGGCGTCAGCCTGCGGAGGAGGGCCGTGAACGAGTTCTGCAACCCGGTGTGGCCGGCCTCGGCGGCAGGATGCGGCTCGAGGGCCCGGCGGCGACCGGTATGCCGGTCGAGATCGCAGTCCGGATAGTCGAGGAAGTGCAGGTAAGGGCCCCCCAAGGCCTCCATTGCGGCTTCGGTCTCCCGCCGGCGAATCCCGACGATGTCGTCCCGATCCTCGAGGCGGCAGTAACCCATTCGCCCGTCGGTGACGACCACCACATGTGCTTCCAGGCCCTCGTTGCGAGCCGCCCGGAGGAGCATCCCGGAGCCGAGAACCGCATCGTCATCATGAGGAGCGACGAAGAGGAGCCGTGCCTCGCCGCCTCCCAGCATGTACGAGAGACTTTCAGCCTCACGCAGCGCCTCGTGATCTCTGAGTCTCATTCGCATGATCAGTCTCCGACGTACTCGTTTCCGACCTTGCGGGCTCGCTCCGGCTTGTCCAAGTCGAGCCCTGCCTGAATTCCGGCTTCCACAAGCAGGTTCCATCCGGCGGCCAGCTCCACGTAGGGGGCAAGCTCCGACTCCGGCGGTGTCGGGACGCGGAGAGTCTCGAAAGAGGTCTGCCGTGAAGATAGGGCAATGACGGACAACCCGACGCCCTGCGAGAGTACCGTGCTGAACTTCTCTTCATACTCCCGCGGCGGATCGATCCAGATAAGCACGTCCTGCGCGTCCATGACTTCCTCGACTCCGTGTACCGCGTAGGTGCCCGGGAGAAAATCAGAACGCCCCCGAACAATCTCGTTCGCCTTCAGGGTCAGCTCTTCGGCGACTCCGTTGTTCGCTCCCGCGAAGTAGAGGACCGGCGCCGCTGCGACGGTTTCGGCAATCTCGGCGGGAATAGAGAAGGTGAGCGCCGTTTCGATGTCCTCGGCAAGGCGTGGGAGATCGGGAAGCGACCGACCGGCATGCAGTCGCAGATACAGGTCATAGACTAACGCCTGCTCCACCACGGATTTCGTGGCGGCTACGGCCGCCTCCGGACCGCACGTCAGAACGTATGCCTCGTCGCTTTCGCCGGCGACCGGCGTGTCTCCGGCGCCTGCCACGCCGATGACGCGCCCGCCGAACCCCTGCTTTCGCAGACGTCGGATGAGTCTGACGCATTCGGCTGTCTTCCCGCTGTTTGATGCTACGAAGACCGTCTCATCGGTGAATCGGTAGCCCGCCGCCTCATGCGCGCTTTCGGTGCGGATACATCGGCGCTCACCCTGTTGCAGAGCGGCATGTACCGCCCGTCGGCCGGGAAAGATGCGGGATGAACCCTCTCCCGTAAGGACCACCCGTTCTCCGGGCGGGCTCACCGCGCGAATGCGTTCCACGTCGAGACTCTGCACTACCTGCGGCGTCTCGAGCATCTCCCGGCAGAGTGCGTATCCGGCGTAGCGATCGTCTACTTCGTTCATTATGAGTGCCTCCTTTCGGCGATTGATGACACCTCGTCGAGTGTCGTATATGGAGAAAGCTCACCGACCAGTGGCCGGGCATACTGTCGAAAGGCCTCGGTGGGTTGTCTGCTTTCCGGATCATAATACCGTTCGGGTAGGTGATGTGTCCTACGAGCAACTTCGGCAAGCGGCTCCGTGTCCATCTCACTTGCGTAAGGGGCATCCGCCGTTCGTCGAATCGTGACCATCACGCCGCTGTAGCCGTTCCGCGCTGTTTCTATGGCGTGGCGGCCGCATGCGTAGGCCTCACGGCGGTCGAGGTCGCTGACCCGGTCGGCGGCGCACATCGGAAGCGATTCGGGTATCTGGAACTCGCCCCGGTAGCCGGTTTGATCGGCGATAAGGCGATGGAGGGTGAACGCGGCGCTCGCCCCGCCCATTGCACCGAACTCAATGTTGGAAAAGGCATCGGCGGCGTTCGATGCGGAGACGGGAGTGCCGTCCTCCCACACCACCCCCTCGCCGCAGACGATGTAGGCGTAACCGAAGTGCTCGATGCACGTCCGGACCTCCGTGAGGAATCTCTTGCGGCTCATCGGCACCTCGGGCACGTAGACCAGGTGCGGCGCGTCCGCCTCCTTGTGACGCGTCAGGGCGGCGGCCGCCGCAAGCCAGCCCGCGTCTCGTCCGATGGTCTGAAACACGGCGTATTGATCCACCCGGCGCATATCACGTGCAAGCCGTCCGGCCTGCTGTACCGAGAGGGCGACGTCTCGGGCCGCGGACGGAAAGCCCGGGGTATGGTCGGTCCCGTAGAGGTCGTTGTCGACGGTTTTCGGGATACCTACGGCATGGAGCTCCCATCCGTTCTCATCGCAGTAGCGCCCGACCCGATCGGCGGTATCCATCGTGTCGTTTCCGCCGATGAGGAAGAAATAGCGCACGTCGTGTTCTTGCAGCCGCGCCAGAACCGTCGGCAGGTCTTCGTCTCGGAGCTTGTAACGGGTGGAGCCGAGTGCGGAGGAAGGAGTATCGGCGAGGGCGGCGAGGTGCCTCGCGGGCAGGCCGGAAAGATCCACCACGTTGCCCTCGATAAGACCGCGAATGCCGAACCGCATGCCGAGAACGCGGTCCACCGGTTCCGTCTCCATCGCAGCATGTACCGCACCGACGAGACTCGCATTGATTACCGCCGTCGGCCCGCCGGACTGTCCTATAATTGCAGAACCGCTCATGATAACCCCCGTATGAGTGCTGTTTCGTACCGTTCAGCCGCGATGAACGCCGCGCCGAGCTCCGGAGCTCGAGGGCGTTCGTGTATGATCACCTCGCAAGGTGCGTTTGTCGCGTCGAGCAGGCGCCGAGCTTCGGTCCGAAAAGGTCCGCCCGCCGGCTCACGAGCCCACAACACGGCCACCTGAGGATCCAGCACGGTGCACACGGAGAGGGTGTGGTAGACCGCTTGTCGGGCGAAGTCCTCTCCACAGGTCCGGCTTTCGGCTTCCTCGATGACCGGCGGCCGTGGCTCGAATAGCTCGCCGGCCGCGCCGTTGCTACCCCGATAGAGCTTACCGCCGATCACGATCCCGCTGCCGACGGTCTTCGAGCACGGATCGGCAAGCACCGCCGCGAGATGTTCGTAGTGCTCATCGAAGGACCGACAGGCGTAGATGGCAAGGCAGTTGGCGTCGTTCTCCAGAGCAAAGGCCGTTACCGGGTCAAAGGCCCGCTCGAGCCGCTCGCGCAGGCCGGGGAGGGACCGCCGGAAGCCCACCGAGGGCCGGACCTCACCCTTCGGAGCAACGACGGAAGACACGGCTACGCCGATCCCGCCAACGCCGCCTGCTTTCTCTGTAGCGCGACGAGCAGTTTCAACGATGGTTTGCTCTACGTCTTCGGCGGGGGCGAAAGTTCCGGTACCGGCGGGGAGGAGGACGGCGTCTTCCCGGAGCTTGTTTCCTGCAAAATCGACGATCAAAAGCTCCGCGGAAGCCTCGTGAACATACAAGGAGAGAAATCGCGTGTAGTCCGGGTTCAACGCCAAAAGCTCCGGACGTTTTCCTCCGACCTCTTGCGAGCTTCCCCGTCCCGCCGAGACGAGGATGCCCGACCGTTTCAATGGGCGCACGAGAACTGAAACCGTGGAGGGGTGAAGCCGACTGCGCTTTGCGAGGTCGGCCTGGGAACAGATCCCGGCGTGCCGAACGAGGCGCAGCAGATGACGTTGATGTGCCGACCTGGAGTTGTTGCTCGCCAAGTTACCCGCTCCCGAGAGCCTACGCCTAGTGTACGCCGGGTTTGTTTTGTTGTCAAATGAACTAACGTCGGGACGTGGAGACGTGACGCCGACCGCATTCATTGTGGTGCTTGACTTTCAGGAGCAGTACTATCATCGTCAACTGCATGTTTTGCCGCCCGGCAATGAGGAGTCTGCAGTTTTCCCTTGATGTCGTATTGACATGTGTGCGTGTCTTCCCTGATCCCGATGAAGCTCCGACCGCACGGAAGGCCGCTTCACCGACCGTCGGACACTGCATCGATACCCGGACACGGCAACGATTGTGTCGTGGACTACTGCGGCCCGTAAAGAAGTGACCCGTAAAGAAGTGACCCGTAAAGACGTGAGGCGAACTGTGCCCCTCTTCGGCGTTTCGCCGTGCCGTAGGACCGTCACGGTACTGCTATTGCTCTCGCCGCTGCTGCTCGTCTTCGGTGCTACGGTGCCGGCTCCGGCGGAGTCGTTTTCCTTCACTCTTTCCGAGGCATTGGAGGCGGGACGTCGCCAGGCCCCGGAGCTTAAACGCGCCGCCGTCGAGGTGGCGGGTGCCGAGCGAGTGGCGGACTCCGGGTGGAATCTATTCCTACCCGAGCTGCAGATCGGTGGATCGCTCTCCCGATCGTTCTTTCCGGCGTCGGACAGCTCACCCTGGTCCAGCGGGTTGAGTGCGTCCGCCTCAATCACGCTGCCCGGTGCGGCGCGAGAGCGGCTGCGAGCACGAGACCGCGAATACGAAGCGGCGCTCATGGAACGAAGCCGGGCGAAATCGGGCCTGGACCGCAACGTGCAGGAGCGTTTCTACGCGGTATTGCTCTCGGAGCAGTGGCTGGAGATTGCCGAGCGTAACGCGGAGCGCGCCGAGCGGCAGCTTGAGCGGGTTCGCGAGCGCTATGAGGCGGGACGAAGTTCTGAACGGGAGCTTCTTGAGGCGCGCTCGGCCGCCCTCGGACGTAGGCCGGAGGTTCTCAGTCGCCGACGGGCCGTGGTAGCGGAGCGTGCCGCTTTCAAGGAGTTGCTGGGCCTTGCGCCGGACGACGAACTTCGCCTTCGCGGTGAGATCGACGTGCCCGATACGACTATCGACGTAACGGACGCGAAAGCTCTGGAGAGTTTCCTCCTGGCGCGGTCCCTGCGATTGCGCGCGGCTCGTGCGGAGGCGGCGGGGAGGGATGCACAGATCATCGTGACCTCCCGGGAGAGCAAGCCGCCGCGGTTGTCGGCCGGCGTCAGTTACGACCCGCGCTTCTCCCCCGCGTTTGCCGAAGAATCCTGGGGGGATTCGGCCGCGTGGCGAACCGGCAGTCTCTCCCTGCGGTTGACGATACCGGTCGAAGCATTGATCCCGCATTCTGAAGCCGACAACCGCGTGCGTGCCGCCGAGGACGACGCCTGGAAGGCTTGGCTCACCGTTTCCCAGCGGGAGCGAGAGCTCAGGCGGCTGGCCGCACAGCGTTCCGAGGAGCTTGAGATTTCCCTGGAGCTCCAGGCCGTGCTGGAGGAGTCGGTAGAGCTGGAACGGGAACGATATGAACGCACCGTCACCGCGTACGGAGCGGGTGGCGCGGAGCTCGGGGACGTCGAAGCGGCACGTGCGGAACTTGAGCGGGCGGAGATCGATCTGCTCGAGGAACGTCACGGTCTGGTAATGATGCTGGTGGAGCTCCATGAAGAGGCGGACGGCGCACTCATCAAGGAGGAATAGGGCATGACGGACCGGATGTCTCGAATATCGGTGAGATTCGTGGTGCTCGCGATCGTCGCCGTGGTGTCGGCGACGAGCTTTGTCGCGTGTGACCTCATAGAGGCGCGCCATACCGTACAGAACGGTGCGGGCGACGAGGGCAACGGGAACAACGCCGGCAACGGGGGCGGCTCCAATGCGGTCGGTAGCGGTGACGGTACCGGCGGTGATGACGGTGGAGGCGGCTCCGGTGCTGAGCGCGCTCCTGCCCGGTCGGAAGACACGGTGAGAGTTGCTGAAATTGAAACCCGCAATCGCTTCGCTCAGGTGGCTGGACGACTCGAACCGAATAGACGCATCGCTCACGAGACGCCTGAGGAAGGGATTATTCAAGACGTTTACGTGAATGTGGGTGATCCTGTGGAGAGAGGCGATGCGCTGTTCAGCCTCGAACGTAATGAGATCGGACAGACGTTCCAACCTGTCACGGTGAAGTCGCGACTCGACGGAATCGTCTCGGAGATACGAATCGATGTCGACGAGCAGGTGGGCGCCGGCGCGTCGGCGCTCACCGTCGTTAGCCGAGAGGAATATAGGCTCGAAGCCGGAATGAGCGACAAGGATGCAGCCGGTATAAGGCCGGGGCAACGGGTTATCGGTCGCACACCGAGCGGCACGGAGGTGGAAGGTCGGATTACGTCGCGTTCCGCGGAACCGGATTACGAAACGGGCTTGTACGCGCTCGAGATCCGTTTCCCGAACGCACCGAGGCTTTACATAGGGGCGTTTTTGGTGGTGGACGTGCCCGTAGAGCAGGTGGAGGGTGTGTTCGTTCCGCGGGAGGCCCTTCAGCGCCGATACGGGAGATATTATCTCTGGATGGTGACCGGGGAGCGAGGATACGAGACGCTCGAGCGTCGAGAGGTGGAGCCGGGGCAAACGGTGGGTGATGAGATCCGGATCACGGACGGCGTGTCCTCCGGGGACCGTTACATCCCCCGTCCGACGGGTGACGAGGAGGAAGGCGCCCCGCTCGGTCGGAGTGCGTCCGAAACAGGGGAGGATTCCGAGACGTGAGCATCTTGTCGGCCATTCTCCACCGCCGCAAGGTCTTCCTGCTTCTCGTAGGGGTGCTCGTTGCCCTGGGTATGGTGCTGGCCCTCGATTTGCCGGTACAGCTCTATCCACAGACCCAACGTCCGCGAGTTTCGGTTCGAGTCGGCCATACCGGGTATTCCGCTGTGGACTTTGCCGAACGTTTCGGCGATGAGATGGAGGGGCGCCTTCAGGCCGTGGAAGGGGTCGACGAGCTGAGGGTGAGCTACGAAAACGACGCGAGCCGCTTCACCCTCACCTTCGACTGGCAAACCGACAGTGACGACGCAAAGGCCACCACGGAAGCCGCGATGAGTGAGATGCGCAGCTCTCTCCCGAGCGACATAGCGGACAATTACGAGGTCCGCTTTTTTGCGGGGGAGAATGCCGGGTTTCTACTTCTCGGTGTACAGTCGCCGAGCACGAGCCCTGATGAGATCTATCGGATTCTCAACACTTCCCTATCCGGTGACCTCGGGCGTATTGAAGATGCAGAAGAGGTGGAGGTCTATAATATCGAGGATCTCGAGGTCGACGTGACCCTGAGGCCCGCGGACATGCTCGCCTACGGTCTCTCTATCGGTGACGTGGACGCAGCGTTCGGCGAGGGAAGCCGGCCGGAACCCATCGGCACGCTTGATGAGGCTGAGCGGAGCTTCACCATGAGACGGCAGCCTGGTATCGGTTCCGTGGAAGAGATTCGTGATCTCGTCGTGGCAAAGCGCGGTGATCTGAGGGTGAGACTGCAGGATGTGGCCGACGTCAGGATCGACTACACGCTCCCCCGACAAGCTCTCGTCACCGACGGTCGGCCGGCGGTGCGCGTAAATGCTACTCCGAAGGATGGGGGCAACGTCAGGCAAATGTCGGAAGATGTACGGACGACCCTGCGCGAAGCGCGCAAGCGGGGGGTTCTGCCCGCGGACACCGGCTTCGAGCTCTATGTGGATCCGGCGGGGTACATCAACCGGGCTATTCGGAACGTCGTACGGGCGGCGACGATTGGGGCGGGACTGGCAATGCTTATCGTTCTCCTCACTCTCGGGGAGCTTCGTAATACGTTGCTGATCGGCCTGTCGCTACCGATCACGCTTATTCTGTCTTTCATTCTCATGTACGCCTTCGGGGTAAGCGTGAACCTCATCTCGCTCGGAGGAGTCGCGCTCGCCGTGGGTATGGTAATCGACTCCTCGATCGTGGTGATGGAAAACATCCATCGTCATTACGAAGAGGAGCCCGAAGTGCCCGACCGAGCTCACCTGCAACAGCTGATCCTGCACTCCGTGTCGCAGGTCCGCGCCCCCGTTATCGCATCCACGTTGACCACGATCTGCGTATTTCTCCCTGTGATGTTCACCGCCCCACTGGCCAATGCCATTCTCGGTGACCAGGCCGCTGCGGTGATCTTTGCGCTCATCTTCGCATTACTCATAGCGCTCACGGTGCTTCCCGTGATCGCCCGAGATGTGTATCGTCCCAATCTTCGAACTGCGCCGCGGCGGCCGTGGGGGCTTTCCGCAATCTCCTCGGCGGTCATGGGGGCATTGGTGCGGGCGTATCGGGGCTCGCTGCGATTCATCCTGGTGAAGCGCCGTAGGTCTGCGGCGGTGGTGATCGGAGCCTTTGGGCTTCTCGGAGTGATGATCGCACAGGTGCTTCCGATGATTCCCTCGGAAATCATCGCGCCACCGTTGAGCGACCGGATCGTGGTGTTCTTTCGCAGCAGCGACATCAGCGACCGGGTGGAGCTGGTCGAGGACGTGGTCCCGGAACTGGAAGAACGGGTCGACGATGCGGCGGGTGAAGCAGTCGATCGAACCTATGCCATGGTTTCCGGGCGGTTCAACGTTCTTTTCGTGAACTTGCACAGCTCCCGGGACGCCCCCGGCGTACTCGATCTGCTCGAACGGGAATTCAGGTCGGAAGAGGGCTTCTACTTCAACGTGTCGATGTGGGATCCGGCGGAGTTGCCGTTGCCCCGGACAAACGATCTTCAGCTCGCTGTGCGAGGGCCGGACTCCGCTCGGAAGGTATTGATTCTCGAGGAGCTACGCGATTTGGTTGCAGAAAGCGGCTTCTATGGTCGGGTATTCACCGATCCGGATGTGGGACTGGCAGATGAGCTGTCTCTCTCGGTACGTACGGAGGTGCTCTCGGGGTTCCCGGACCTCTCGGAGGACACGCTCATTTCCTCGATCCGGACTATCCTTCGGGGCACCCGAGCTATGGAAATCGAGGAAGATGGGGAGACGGTGGACGTTTCTGCGAAGTATCCCCCGGAAGTGATAGAGGGTCGCGAACGACTCGGGAACTTTCTCCTCACCACCGGTCGCGGCCCCGTGCCGCTGAAACACTTCATCGATTTAGAGGAACGGCAGGGCGTTGCGGGTATAGCCGCTGAGGACGGCGAACGGATATTCCGTGTGTATGCCCGCATGCCCAGCGGAGGCTCCCAGGCGGACCGCGCGCGGTATGAAGAGGATATCCGTCTCCGAGTAATGGAAGAGCTGCGCCTGCCCGACGGGTATTCGATTGTCGTGGACAACCCGCAATCGGAGCTCGACGAAGCGCTGCGATCACTCTTCCTGGCGCTCGGAGCCTCGCTTGTACTGATCTATTTGGTGGTCGCGTTTCAGTTCAATTCTCTCAGGTTACCGCTCGTGGTTCTCGTCAGCGTACCCCTCGGTTTCATCGGTGTAATCGCAAGTCTCTTCGTTTTCGACTCCACCCTGAGCCTGAACTCCATGCTCGGCACGATTCTACTAGGTGGAATCGTAGTGAACAATTCGATCCTCATGATTGACTTCTACCTGAAGACCGCGACTCACCAGGAGAACCGCGTCGACGCGCTGGTGCGCGCTGCGGGGCTGCGTTTCACGCCCATTCTTATTACTATGCTTACCACCATTCTCGGAATGCTTCCGTTGGCGATCGGCTTCGGCGAAGGTGCGAACATCGTTCAACCGCTCGGTATTGCTGTCTCCGGTGGCCTGCTGGTGTCGACGCTGTTCACCCTGTATGTAGTTCCCGCGGTTCTACGACTCATGAGAACCCCGGCGGGATAGCCAGCGATAGGGGCCCGGCCCGCTTCAAGCCGACGGTTCGGCGCGGTGTCGGGTAACCGCAGCGCATCAGCCGCCCTTTCGCCACTCGAAGTCGAAGCGGCGTCTGAAGAACTCTCGAATCGTCTCGGGATCCGCCCTGAGGTTTCGTGCTACCGCGGTCACGGACCGTACGAGGAAGCGTCGGCGGACGGAGCGGGCCACGGTCCGCGTGGCCGTGACGATCGTGCCGGCGGCCGTCAGCAGGCCGAGAAGGCCTGGTGCGAGGCGGGTGATGACCGGGTCGCGCTCGGCATCGGTCGTAGACGCCTCCACAGCCTCCGAGAGGGCCTGCACAACGGCATAAAGCACCTCCCCTACCGCCGGACCGAAGAGTAGCAGCATCGCCGTGATCACAAAGAGAATCAACGCGGTCACCGTTCCGCCCGCAACGGCTCCCGGTTGGAACAGCGCCGTCAGATCGCGGCTCCGCCGAATCCCTATCCCGCGCAGCAGGTCCGAAAGAACGGCGTCGATGGTATCCGGCTGCGGCTCCGAAGAGTCCCTTCGCGGAGGAGGGGTTTGCCTCAATTCCACGTCGAGCTCCCGAAGAGCGTCCCTCATCAGCTCCAGAATCACCGCGCTATCGGTGCCGTCATCGAGCGCCCCGTCATTGTGCATGACGTGCTCGTAGTAGCGCTTTGCAACGTCCGCCGGCTCCTCACCGGTCTGCACGGCCGCATGATGAAGCACCTCGTTGAACAGACGACGACGGACGTCGATGGGGATCAACTCCCGCACGTCGGCCGGCGGATATAATATGCTCAACGGCATCGGGAGGTAGGAAACCTGCGTGGCCGGCAATTCGAGCAACGACGCCCTGTTGAGATAGCCGATCAAGCGTTGAGCATAGACTGAAGGGTCGAAGGTCTTCGTGACCGCCGCATCCGCCGGTACGCTCGCTCTGAGCTCGCTCTCATAGCGCAGGTGCGAAGCTATCTCGTACGCGAGTTCTCGATATGCGGAGATGAACCGCTCGTGTGCCGTGCGGGGATCGGGCGGATCTGCACCGCCTTCAGCGGGAACGTCGTCGAAGAAATTCCGCGTCCACCTGAAAAACGCCCGGGCGAGCTCGGTCACCGTCATTACAACCCTCCAGGACGGCGGGCACCGGCCTGGACGACGGGCACTCGTAGGATCCCTCCGCCGGTATGCGCAGCGCCGCATGTGTCCACCGCCTAGGCCGGGGACACGCCCCGTTCGTCACCGACGTGCGGTGCCTCCGCATCGAAGCCGCCTTCAGCGTCCCGCGATTTCGGTAAATCGGTAGACGATACTGCCGCCGTCGCCGACCTCCATTTGTACGAGCCGGCCGTCCGTAATTGCCTCGAGCGCAGCCTCGGCATCGGAGGGATCGACGCCGAAAGCGACAACCACGTCGCTCACGGTCAGGACACCCTCGTGTTCCTTTGCCAGGCGGTAGAGGTTACCGAGGCGAGGTCGCCCGGGGGCGGGACCCGCACGTCGCGTTCTGGAGTATACTACACTCCACGCGGCGCGTCGAACGTCGCGATTGGGCGACCCGCAGGCACACGACCCGCAGGCACACGGCCCCCAGACACACGGCCGGCAGGCGTGCGGCGCCGTGTCCGGCGTTCCCCCGCTATTACCGTCAATTGTAGAGCGGCCCGTAGGCGTGCCATTTGTACATTCGCCCGCCGGAGATGTATTCTATGTCGGTGAAACACAAACCCGTTCCGGAGTCGATTCGGAACCTCTCTACCCTTCGTGACCTTCTCGATTATAGTGCCGCCGAGTACGACACTCGTATAGCCCTAGCGACGCGAAACGGTGAATCGCTGACCTATGCACATGTGGGGACGATGGTGGCCCGTGCCCGGGAATTCCTTGCCGCGAAAGGCGTTAACCCCGGGGATCGCGTGGCGCTTCTCGGGGAGAACAGGCCGGAGTGGGGCATCGCCTATCTCGCCGTGACCTCGATGGGTGCTGTAGCGGTACCGATCCTCACGGATTTTTCGAGCGAGACGATTGCCGTGATCCTCGAGCACGCCGGGGTTTCGGGGACGCTGGTATCGCAATCGCTGGAGTCGAAGGTACCCGCCGAGACCGCATCCCGGTTCGTCTACGACATCGAAGAGCTCACGCGGAACGCACGGGAGCAGGACGCGGAAGGAGTCCGGGCCCATCATTCCCCGACGGAGTCGCTACCGGCGGAGACGGACCTTGCCGCTATCCTGTATACCTCCGGCACAACCGGGGAACCGAAAGGAGTAATGCTCAGCCACGGTAACATCGTCGCGGACGTGATTGCATCCCGCTCCGTGGTGGAGATCGGTCCCGAGGACCGCTTCCTCTCAGTACTTCCCCTTGCCCATAGCTACGAATGCACTGTCGGTTTCCTTGTGCCTTTCGTGAGCGGCGCCTCTATCACGTATCTCGGTGGCCCCCCGACGATCTCGGCCCTGCTTCCGGCGCTCGGGGCCGTTCGGCCGACGATGATGCTGACGGTGCCATTGATCATGGAGAAGATTTATGGTGCGCGCGTCAAGCCGCTGTTTCGCAAGAACCGGCTAACTCGCCTGCTCAGGCGTGTGCCGCCGGCGCGAAAGCTCGTGCATCGCATAGCAGGCGGCAAAATATACGAGGCCTTCGGCGGGGCTCTTCGGTTCTATGGGATCGGCGGAGCCCCGCTTACTCCGGATACGGAGCGGTTTTTGCGTGAGGCGCGCTTCCCGTATAGCATTGGATACGGGCTTACCGAGACGTCGCCGCTAATTGCCGGAACCGACGCTCAGCACACGAAATTCCGTTCCACCGGACCGCCTATAGCCGGTGTAGAGGTTCGTATAGATCGGGAGGCCGGAGACGGCGTGGAGGGGGAGGTGCTCGTCCGCGGCCCGAACGTTATGCAGGGCTATTATCGAAACGAGGAAGCCACCGCGGCGGTCTTCACTCAAGACGGGTGGCTGCGCACGGGCGACATCGCTTCGGTGGACCGACAGGGTTACCTGTTTCTCCGTGGGAGGCTCAAGAATTTGATTCTCGGGCCCGGCGGAGAGAACATCTATCCCGACGACGTGGAGAACGCGATCAACGAGCACGAGCTGGTGGTCGAATCTCTTGTATTCGAATGGAAAGGGCAGCTTGCGGCCCGCGTGCACGTTGACATTGAAGCGCTCAAAGCGCGGCTCGGAGAGCACGCGGCGCACATTGCCGCGGTGCAAGAGCGGGCCGACGAGCTGCTCGAGGAGCTTCGCCGGACGGTGAATGCGCGAGTCAGTCGCCACGCGCGAGTTGCCCGGATGGTGTTGGAGTGGGAACCCTTCGAAAAGACGCCGACCCGCAAGATCAAGCGCTTCCTCTATACGCACCTTCGCGAACACGAGGCGGGATAAGGTGGTTGCCGTGCGGCCGCCGTGCCCGGTTCCGCAGCTCGTACAGCGTTTCACCGGCAGTCGGTAGCGAGCCCTCGAGAAGGTGTACGATGTGCTCGCCGATCTCCTGCGCAGTGATCCATTCCGTGCTGGCTTCCGCGCCCCGGCTTCGTGTCCGTACGGTCGTACGCGCGGTGAGGATGTGTACGCGTGGGTTGGGGGCGTTCGATCGGGGCGCGCCGTCCTCGCGGGACGGCACGCCCCGGCTTTCAGTCTCCCGGACAGGCGGCAGGTGAGCTTATCATGCGGTATTAGTCGCTGAAGGGAAGCCACTTCCGAGTGCTGCGACCGCTCTCCACTACCTTCTCGATGAATCTCACCCCTCGTGCGCCGTCGGTTACATGGGGAAACTCACCGGTAGCTCGGCCGGCCTCGATGGCGGCCCCGATGTTCTTGTATACGTTCGCAAACGCTTCAAAGAAGGCTTCCGGGTGCCCGGGGGGAAGCCTTTGGGCATCCTGCGCCGCTTGACAAAGGTACCCGTTGCCGCGCTTGAGGACCTGTTCCGGCTGTCCCTGCGGGAAGAAAGAGAGATAATTGGGATTTTCCTGGTGCCAGGCTAGCCCGCCCTTGTCGCCGAAGACCCGAATCCGCAAGTCATTCTCGTGCCCTGTGGATATCTGTGATGCGATCATAACCCCTTTGGCCCCGGAGGAGTAGCGTAACAGGATATTCGCATCGTCATCGAGGCGTCGCCCTGGAACAAAAGTGGAGACATCGGCGCAGAGCTCTTCGATCTCCAGACCGGTAATGGTGGCGGCCAAGTTCTCCGCATGAGACCCGATGTCTCCAATGGCGCCGGCAATACCGGCACGTTCGGGATCGGTCCTCCATTCCGCTTGCTTTACCCCTTGTTCTTCCGCCTTCGCGGCAAGCCAGTCCTGGTTGTACTCCACGATGACTTTGCGCACCGTGCCGAGCATACCTTCCTGGACCATGTGGCGCGCCTGCTTGACCATAGGGTACCCCGTGTAGTTGTACGTGACTCCAAACACCACGTTCTTCCGGCCCACGAGCTCGACCAACTCTTGAGCTTGCTCGCCGGTGTGCACCATCGGTTTGTCGCAGATTACGTTGAAGCCGGCTTCGACAAACGCCTTGGCCACCGGGTAATGCATGTGGTTCGGTGTAACGATGGAAACCGCGTCGATCCGTTGACCCGCGGGCAGTGCCTGTTCTCGCTCGAGCATCTCTTCCCAGGAGCCGTAATTCCTGTCGTCCGGGATGCCCAATTCCGTACCGGAGGCCTTGGCCTTTTCCGGGGTTTTGGAGAATGCGCCGGCCGCCAACTCATAGACGCCGTCAATCCATGCGGCGCCCCGATGCACCGCGCCGATGAATGCGTCACGCCCTCCGCCGACCATTCCCAGCTTGAGTCGCTTCTTCACGTGTGCCATCGTGTAACTCCTTTGCGTACGGAAAGACTATTCTTTCTCGAATGCCGCATCGAACGCTTGCCGGGCCGGCTCGAAATCTACATTCCGCGTAAATGTTGCCGACTCTCGCGCCCCGTGAATGCGGTCCATTCCTGAATCCTCCCATTCGATTGACAACGGTCCGGTGTAGCCTATGCGGTTTAACGCGCGAATGATGGATTGAAAATCGATGTCCCCGCGGCCGACCGAGCGAAAATCCCACCCGCGTCGATGATCGCCAAAGCCGAAATGTGAGCTGAGAATTCCCGAAGTCCCGTCGAGCGTTCTTGCTGCGTCCTTCATGTGGACATGGTATATGCGATCGGCGAAGCGATCTATGAACTTCACGGGATCAACGAACTGCCAGTGTAGGTGACTCGGATCGAAGTTGAAGCCGAACGCCGCGCGATTGTCCAGTGCAGCGAGTGCGCGTTCGGCGGTATAGATATCGTAGGCGATTTCGCTCGGGTGCACCTCGAAGGCGAAGCGGACACCGACCTCGTCGAATACATCGAGAATCGGATTCCACCGTGCTGCAAAATCTCTGAAGCCCTTCTCCACCATTTCAGGTGGGGTCGGGGGAAAGAAGTAAACCTTGTCCCAGATGCTGCTCCCGGTGAATCCGGAGACCACGTCGATGCCGAGTAGGGCGGCGGCGCGTGCGGTGTTCTTCATGAGCTCTGCTGCGCGCTCGCGAACTCCCTCCGGATCCCCGTCGCCCCAAACGTATTCCGGCAATGTTGCCTTGTGTCGCTCATCAATGAGGTCGCACACTGCCTGACCGCCGAGGTGGTTGCCGATGCAGTAGACCTCGAGGCCGTGCTGATGGAGTAGGTCCAGACGTTCTCTGACGTACCCATCGCTCTCCAAC
>JBKHEN010000031.1:0-23329 GCA_046540795.1 Spirochaetaceae bacterium
ATTCCCGAATTTCCCGCTCAGAGACTTGATGCATTTCGGACGCATGAATATACTACCTACAGACGAACCGCAAAGGTTTTGCGAGAGAAAAAGGAAGCGGTGCGCAGAATGCGTTACTCGGCACAGTGCATGAACATGTCCGGCAGCCTCGTCGTGATGAGCATGATGATGGGCATGGCTATGCGCAAGGAGTGCGCCGGGTAACCATTCGGGTTTTGAGCGTGCCGCATCTAGAGCGGCAATGGGGAAAGGCTCACCGAATGGTGAGCCTTTTTTTATCGGCGCGTTCATGCGGGGGCAACCGGCAGCCGGTCGGCGTTAGCCCGTACGGCGCACCCATGACAATGTGGAGGAGGAGAACATGGCGGAGAAACAGTCCTTGCACTTCGAAACGCTTCAGTTGCACGGGGGGCAACAGCCCGACCCGACCACCGGGGCGCGGGCGGTGCCCATCTATCAGACGACGTCCTATGAGTTCGAAAACACCGAGCACGCGGCGAAGCTCTTCGGGCTCGAGCAGTTCGGCAATATCTACACGCGGATCATGAATCCGACCACCGACGTGTTCGAGCAGCGCATGGCGCTGCTCGAGGGCGGAGCCGCGGCGGTGGCGACCGCCTCGGGCCATTCGGCGCAGCACTTGGCGATAACGACGATCATGGGACAGGGCTCACACATCGTCTCATCGTCATTCCTCTACGGCGGCACTTACAACCAGTTCAAGGTAACGTTGCCGCGGCTGGGAATCGAGACTACCTTCGTCGACATCACCGACCTCGACGAGGTGCGCGGGGCGATCCGGGAGACCACCCGGGCGCTGTACGCGGAGACGATCGGGAATCCCGGTTACGTCGTGCCGGACCTCGAGGCGCTTTCCGAGATCGCCCACGAGGCGGGCATTCCGTTCATCGTGGACAACACCTTCGCCGCCGCCGGGTACCTGTGTCGGCCGATCGAGCACGGGGCGGACGTGGTGGTGGAGTCTGCCACCAAATGGATCGGCGGCCACGGCACGGCTATCGGCGGGGTGCTCGTCGACGCGGGCACCTTCGATTGGGGCAACGGCAAGTTCCCCTACTTCTCAGAGCCCTCACCGGGCTACCACGGGATCAACTTCTGGGAGACCTTCGGCGAAGGAAGTCCCTTCGGGAACATCGCCCTGGCCATTCGGGCGCGGGTGGAGGGCCTGCGGGACTTCGGGCCGGCCCCCTCGCCGTTCAACTCCTTTCTGTTGCTCCAGGGTCTGGAAACGCTCTCACTGCGTCTCGACCGGCACGTGGAAAACGCCCTCGAGCTTGCCCGGTGGCTCGAGAAGCAGGAGGCGGTCGAGTGGGTGAACTATCCGGGGCTTCCCTCTCACCCGAGCCATGAACGGGCGAAGCGCTATCTGAAGCACGGTTTCGGCGCGATGCTTTCCTTCGGCATCCGGGGAGGGACGGAGGCCGGCCGGGCCTTCATCGACAATGTCGAGCTTGCAAGCCATCTGGCAAATGTCGGTGATGCAAAGACACTGGTGATTCACCCGGCTTCCACCACGCACTCGCAGCTCGAGGAGGAGGAGCTTATCGCTGCCGGCGTGCGGCCGGAGATGGTCCGGGTGTCGGTGGGCCTCGAGCACATCGACGACATCCGGGCCGACTTCGAGAAGGCCTTTGCCGGTGCAGTGAACCCACGGCAAAGCGGGGGCTAAGCCATGATCGAAAAGTATCACGCGTTCCACACTGGAGCGTTCTATAGCGATCCCGAGCCGCTGACGCTGGAAAGCGGGGAGACGCTTTCCCCGCTCGAGCTTGCCTACAACACCTGGGGGGAGCTGAACGAAGCCGGTGACAACGCAATCGTGGTGGCCCATGGATTCACGGCCAATACGGATATCACCCAGTGGTGGGGCGGGCTCCTCGGTGAGGGACGGGCGCTCGATCCGGCGAGGTACTTCATCCTCTGCATCAATTCCCTCGCCTCCCCCTACGGATCGACGAGTCCGCTCACCTACACCCGGGAGGGCCGCTCTCCCCGGGAGTTTCCCGCCGTCACGGTCCGTGACACGGTACACGCCCATAAGCGGCTCGTCGACGCCCTCGGCATCCGCGGCATCCACAGCGTGGTGGGTGTGTCCCTCGGCGGGCACATGGCCCTCGAATGGGCATTGCTCTATCCTGAGCTCGTGCGCTCGATCGTGACCATCGGCAGCACCGCGCGGCACTCGCCGTGGTGTATCGGCATAAGCGCAACGCAGCGGGCGGCCATCACCAACGACCCGGCGTGGCGGAACGGTGAGTACCGCGAGCAGCCGCGGGCGGGCCTCGGGCTGGCGCGCCGGATTGCGATGATCTCCTACCGCAGTAACCCCTCATTCATCGACCGCTTCGGCCGAGAGACGACCGAGGAGGTGCCCCCGCGCTTTGCCGTGGAGAGCTATCTCGACTACCAGGGACATAAGCTCGTCGATCGATTCGACGCGAATTGCTACATCGAGATGACACGGCTCATGGACACCCACGACGTGGGCCGGGACCGCGGTGACTACCGGGAGGTGCTGCGGCGGATCGAGCAGCCGGCCCTGGTCCTGAGCGTGAGCTCCGACGTGCTCTACCCCGCCCACGAGCAGCTCGAGCTGGTGCGCAATATGCCCAATACGGAGTACGGGGTGATTCGCTCAGAGGCCGGACATGACGGTTTTCTCATCGAGCACGACCAGCTGGTTGAGCTCCTCACACCGTTTCTCTCGCGGGCGGAGCGGGAGGTGCACGGCGGCGCCGGTGGGCGGACGGCCGTCGATCCGGCGGTGGTCCGGTAACCGGGAAGAGGATGCGGTAGCCGAACAGCCCTCGAGGCGCTATCATAGGGGTGATGAACGAACGCATCGTCGTCGTTTCCGTGCTGAACGCCCTCGTGGCGGTAGCGCTTGCGGTGATATTGGCACTGCTCCTCACCCGCGGACCCGAGACACCGCAGGAGTCGGCCAGCGCCCGGGCGCGGAACGGTGAGCGAGCGCCGCGGCCGGAGGTGCCGGAGGTGGAGGAGCCGCCGCAGCTTCCGATAGACGCGGAGCGGCTCACAGAGGACCTGAGAGAACGGCCGGAACTCATCCCCTTCGATGGGGAGCTTGGAGGCACGATGGGCTTCTACGATCCGCAGGCCATTCGGGTGCTCTCCGAGCGCTGGGTCTACGCGCGCTTTGACGACGGGCACGTGCAGGGGGAGATGCTCCTTGAGTACACCGTCGGCGAGGACGCCGATATTGAATGGGAGGTCCTGGAGGCGCGGCTTCCATGAGCGCCGGCGGGCGAGAGCACCGCGGACAGGACCGAGGAGAGAGGCCATGAGAGAGTACCGCGTGAGGCGGCATGCCAACCTCTTTACCAATACCGCCCGCTTCTACGACCTCGACCTCGCCTGGTTTCCCCATCACGACATCGAGTTCTATACCCAACTGGCGGCCGTGACCGGAGGGCCGATCCTCGAGGCGGCCTGCGGCACGGGACGGGTGACGATTCCCCTTGCCCGTGCCGGCTACGAGGTCTATGCCTTTGACCTCTCCCGGCAGATGCTCTCCCTGTTGCGTGCCAAGCTGACCCGGCTGCCGATGGAGACCGCCCGACGGATTCACCTGCACCGCGACGATATGGCGAGCTTCGAGGTGGGCCGGCGGTTTCCGCTGGTGATCGTACCGTTCCGCTCGTTTCAAGCTCTCACCGAGGAGCAAGACATTGCCGGGGCGCTCACAGCCCTGCGGCGTCACCTTACCCCCGGGGGCACGGCGGTGATCGACCTGTTTGCCGTAGAGGGCGAGCCGGACTCCTCCTGGCTCGGGGAGCAGGTCGACTGGGTGCGGCGCATGCCTGATAGCGGCGAGGTGGTTACACGGACCCGCCGGGGCGTGCGCATCGACCGCCGCCGGCAGATCATTCACTCCGAGGTCGGCTTTCACGTGGAACAGCCCGACGGAACCCGAGAAACCGCCTGGGATCGGTTTGCGCTGCGCTACTACCATCCCTATCAGATTCAGGTCCGCCTTGCCGCCGCCGGCTTCCGGATCACCGGGGAGTTCGGCTACTACGACCGGCGTCCGCTTGAAACGGGCCCGGAACTGCTATTCCTGTTTCAATGAGCCGAGAGAGCGGAGACCTGCGGCCGGAGCTTGCTCGGGCAGTTGCCGACTACGCATTGTTCGTGGAGCGCGGATACCCCGTGAAGGGGGTGCTGAAGCTCGTCGGAGATCGCCATCGGCTCTCCGGCGTGGAGCGCAACATTCTCTACCGGGGGGTTGTTTCGACCGCGCTTGCCGAGCGCCGCACGCGTCGCCGCCTTGCGCTGCCCCACGAGCTTCCCCGGCGGTCCACCCTCATCGTCGACGGGCACAACGTAATCTTTACCGTCGTGAATTACCTGCAGGGGCGTACCGCGTTCCTTGCCGTGGACGGGTTCCTCAGGGACGCGGGCAATCCGGCCCGCCGGATTCGAGCGGGGGAGGAGTTCGGCAGAGCCGTAGAGGAGATCGGTCGGCGACTCCGGAGCCTCGAGCCGGCGCGGGTCGTGGTTTACTTCGATGAGCCGGTGACCTACAGCAAGGACCACATCGCCTGTGCCCGCCGTGCTTGGGCCGAGGTCGCGCCGGCGGTGGAGCTGCACCTGGTGCGCTCGGCCGATCAGGCGCTCAAGGGCTCCCCCGAGGGGGTGCTCTTGACCTCCGATTCCACCCTCATCGACGCGACGAGCCTGCCGGTGGCCGACCTGCCGCGATGGATCATCGAGGACGGATTCGGCGCGCGGCCTGCACGGCTTGCGGAATGGGCCGGCATTCATACGGACTCGCGCCGGGAGGGAGATTGACAAGATCTATTGGTATCTCGACGGCGGCGGCGTCTTTGCCGACAGGTTCTTCTTCTTTTTCAAAAACAGCGTGGTCATCACCGGTGGGTCGGTGGCGCTGACGCTGCTGTTCAGTGTGCCCGCCGCATATGGGTTGTCGGGGGTTCGCCGGTCAGCATGAGCGCTACGCGGTGTCCGTGCCGGCGGTGCTCGTGTCGGCGGTGTCCGCTATTCCTCGAGCAGTGACGCATTCGTTACCCGGAGGTTGTAGCTCACGCGCCGGGCGCCCGCCTCGGGCCGCAAGAGGGTGAAAAACCGCTCGGTCCGCGGCGGCACCTGCATGCGCAGCGGCAGATCCGCGCTGGCGGTGATGCCCGTTCCCGAGACGGTGAGGGTGAGATCCACCGGCCGATCGTGGCCGTTTCGCACGTAGGCGATCTGAGTGGAGTCGACCTCCTCAGTGCGGAATGAGATTTCGTTGGTGGCGGAGATCTTCTCTTCGTGATCCTCGAAATCGGCATGCTCGAGATCGGTGCCGAACTCCGCCTCGAAGGGCTCGCCGCCGGGATGTGCGGCGTAGTAGTGACGGCCCTCCTCCGGCGTGACGGCCTCGTCGTTGTGATCGCGGAACCGGATCGGGATGGACTGCATGGTGCCGTCCTTCTGAGGTAGCCGCACGTCGAAATGCAGGTGGGGCCCGGCGCTGCGGCCGGTGTTGCCGCTGTAGCCGATGTGCTCGCCCGCTTCCACGCGGTCACCCGCCTCGACGATGCTGCCGCCGGGCTCGAGATGGACGTAATTGGCAAAGGAGCCGTCCTCGTGGGCGACGAGAATGTAGTTTGCATCGTCGTCATACCGTGCCGAGCGGCCGCCCGTCCGGGAGTCCTCCTTGACCTCCACCACCACGCCGTCGCGGGCGGCGTGCACCGGCGTGCCCTCTTCGAGGTCGAAGTCCACCGCGTATTCGTTCTCGTCGAAGTGGGTGAACTCACCCCCGAAACCCTGGTTCACCCGGTGTTTCGTGCCGTGAGCGAAGGGAAAGAGATAGCGATGGGAGTCGTCATGATCGGCCTCGGCGGGGTTGCCCCGGGCGAAGGAATAGGCGATGTCATAGCCGTGGCCCGCCTGGGGATCCTCGATCTCAAGGCTGAACAGATGCACCCGTTCCGTCCCGGGCTCGAGAACCCGGGTGTAGGGCAGATCGACATCGATGCGAAGATTTCGCAGGCGTCGGAAGTCGACGCTGAGGTAGGTTTCGATGATGTGAGTACTGTCGGCGTAGAAGTCGTAGCCGTTCTCCTCGTTTCTCTCGCCGTAGACCTCGACAAGGGCCTCCTGTGCCGCGGCACGGCCCACGCCGCCGACGGCACCGACGAGTAACACCCCGGCCAGCAGAGCTCTCGCGGCAAGCAGCATACCTATCTCCTCCTCCGAGCAAAGATACAATAATACGGCAAGAGCGGCACTGGACAGAGGCGCGCCGCGGCGGTGATAATCACTTCGCGTGAGCAAGCTCCTGTTCCGTCGATACATCATCCCTACGATTCCTCGGTCTCTTCTCCTCCTGCCGGCGCTTATGACGGCGGGCGCTGCAGCGGTGCTCATGCTCGGATCCACGGGCCCCCGACCCGCGCCACCGGAGCCACCGACACCGGAACCCGCGGACGCCGGGACGCGGCCGGCGGCGTCGGCGCCGGCCACGGAACCTGCGCCGGTGTCCGAGGCGGAAGACCCTCGGCGCGGGCTCACTCTGACGTTTCTCGGCGACATCATGGCGCACACGGTGAATGTCGATACCGAGGACTATCGGCGCATATACGAGGACGTGCGCGAGGAGCTCATCGCCGACGACCTGACCTTTGCCAATCTGGAGACCCCCGTGGTGCCCGATCGGCCCTACCGGAGCTTCCCTCGGTTCAACGTGCGGCCGGAGTACGTGGAGGCGGCGGCGGAGGCCGGAGTGGACGTGCTCTCGGTGGCCAACAACCACGCAACCGATCAAGGGGTGGAGGGGGTGGAAGCGACCCGCTCGGTGCTCGAAGAGCTCGGCGAATCCTACGGGATTGTCTACAACGGGACGCGAACGGAGCCCGCGGAGTCGCCGGAGGTCACGGTAATCGAGAAGGGCGGCCGCCGGATCGGGTTCGTGGCGGCGGTTGCCGTGCTGAACTACCCCGAGGACGGCGAGGAGCTGGTGCAGACCGTAAGCTATCACGACGAGGCGGAGGCCGGGCGGTTCATCGAATGGGTCGAGGAACAGGCGGGGGAGTTCGACCTGTTCGTGATCTCCTATCACGGCGGTGAGGAGTACGCACGGGAGCCGGAGCCGGCGAAGGTGCGGTTCTTCGAGCGGCTCGTGGCGGCCGGCGCCGATATCGTGTGGTCGCACCATCCCCATGTGCTACAGCGTTGGCGGATGATCCGCGGGGCGGATGGTGGGGACGCGCTCATTCTGCACTCCACGGGTAATTTCATCTCCGGTCAGACCTGGCGGCTCGACCCGTCCGAGGTCGACTCTCCGCGGGCGGCAACCGGTGACGGGGCCCTGTTTCGCGTTACCCTAGGCTGGGATGACGAGGGTCGCCTTTCCCTGGGCCACGATCCGATCCCGATTACCAACTATCGCCATCCCCGTCATGGGATGGTGGTGCGCCGCTACGACGAGCTGCCGGACGGCGAGATGAACGAGGCATGGAAACGCTACTACGTGTTGCGGCGAAACGCCGTGCAGGAGCTCATCTGGCGCTCGTGGACGGACCGGACCCTTCATGAACCTTGAATCAGAATCGGCCCTGGATGAACCCTGAACCCTGGATGAACGACGGCGCAGTTGCTATGCTCGATTGCGCCGCAGCGCGCTACGAATGAGACGGGAGGCACGGACATGGCACACTGCGTGGTCGAGGGGGCCGAGGAAATCCTCGATCGGGAGACGCGCGTTCTCGACAAGGGTTTCGTTCGCCTCGTCGATTATCTCGGCGGCGACGAGCGAATCGTGCAGGCTGCCCGTGTTTCCTACGGGGCGGGAACCAAGACGTTTCGCGAAGACCGGGGGCTCATCCGGTATCTCATGCGCAACACACACACCTCCCCTTTCGAGCAGGTGGTGCTCACCTTTCACGTGAAGCTCCCCGTCTTCGTCGCGCGGCAGTGGATTCGCCATCGCACCGCCCGGGTCAACGAGATCTCCGGCCGTTACAGCGTCATGCGCTCGGAGTTCTACGTCCCCGAGGGGAACGACATAGCGCTGCAGAGCGAGACCGACCGCCAGGGGCGCGGCGAGGAGGCGGTACCGCCTGAGATGCAGGCGGAGATCGTCAAAGCGTTGCGGGAGGAACAGCAGCGCCTCTACGAGTCCTATGAGGATCTGCTCGAGCGGGGGCTCGCCCGGGAGCTCGCGCGGATCAACCTGCCGCTCAGTCTCTACACCGAAATCTACTGGCAGATTGACCTGCACAACCTCTTTCACTTTCTGAAGCTGCGGATGGACCCCCATGCGCAGTACGAGATTCGCGTCTACGCAGAGGCGATTTACGGCATCGCCGAGCGGGTCGCACCGATTGCCACCGAGGCCTTTCACGATTACGTGCTTTCGGCGGTGAGCCTCTCCGGCGAGGAGGCGGCCGTCCTGCGCCGGGCACTCGCTCTCGCCGAGGACGGCGGTGAGGAGGCCCCGGCGAAGCTTTCCGAGGCGGCGCGGGTGGAGGGCCTCTCGGAGAAGGCGCTTGCGGGGTTGGTGCGAAAGCTGTCCGGGAAGGAGGAGATATGATTCAACACGGCGACGACGGCTATCCTGGATGGGTGAGACGGTCGGGGTGAGATGAGCAGACCGAAGGAAACGAAGCACCGTACGTACGGGGGTGAGGGTCTCCCGCTGCCGGCGGCCACAGCTCGACGGACACCCTTGGATGATCCCACTCGTGAGAGCGGGGACGTGACGGCAGTCGAGGCGGGAACCGAGACGGGACGCTCCACCCGCGTTTCCTTCGAGTACGGGAGCGCGGAGGTCCGGTTCCATCCCGGGGGTATCGTGCGCTTCGTCCTCTCCCGAAACGAGCGGGCGGAGCCCGCGCCCTCCTACGCAGTGCCCGGAGAGCCGGAGGTCCTCGCTGCCTCCTGCGAGGAAGGGGCGGATTGGGTATCGCTGCGCTCTTTCGATCTCGAGGTGCGGATCCATCGGGCCGGCGGGGAGATCGAAGTCCTGCGCGATCCCGGTGAAGTACGTTTTGCCACGGCAGGCGGTGCATTTCGCTTCAACAGGCGGGTGTGCGGTCTTCGCGGACCCCTCGCCGCGGGCGATCGTATCTACGGGCTCGGCGAGAAGACCGGGTTCCTCGACAAACGAGGGCGGGTCTATGAGATGTGGAATACCGACGAGCCCCTGCACGTTCCTCTGCAGGACCCGCTCTATGTATCGGTGCCGTTTTTCATCCGCGCCGATTCCCACGGCGCGGTGGGTGTGTTTCTCGATGAGCCTGCTCGATCGTGGTTCGACATGGGCAAGGCGGACCCGGGAGGATTCGGCCTCTGCGCGGAAAGCGAGACCCTCGACCTCTATATCCTCGTCGCCGACGAGGTTCAGGCGGTGACCCGGCGGTACGCGGCACTCACCGGACGGATCGAGCTACCCCCGGTGTGGGCGCTCGGGTTTCATCAGAGTCGCTACAGCTACGTTCCCGACGCCCGGGTGCTCGAGGTGGCCGGGCGGATGCGAGAGAGGCAGATTCCCTGTGACGCGGTGTACCTCGATATCGACTACATGGACGGCTACCGGGTGTTCACCTGGGATCCCATGCGGTTCCCCGATCCCGGGCGAGTTGCCGAGCAACTGCATCGCCTCGGCATGAGGCTGGTGACGATCGTCGATCCGGGGGTCAAGCTCGATCCCCGGTACCATGCCTATCGCAGCGGCCTCGAGGGCGGGCATTTCTGTCGCCGGGCCACCGGGGAGCTCTACGAGGGGGCCGTGTGGGCGGGTCCATCGGTGTTCCCCGATTTCACCCGGCGCGCTACCCGCCGGTGGTGGGCAGAGCTTCACGAAGCGCTCCTCGAGCGGGGTGTAGACGGCATTTGGAACGACATGAACGAGCCCGCGGATTTCACCGGGGAATTCTACCATCGCCCGGATTTCACCCCGCCGGCGGAGGTGGCCGTCGAGCCCGACGCCGCCGCAGGGCCCCGGTCCCTCGAGCGTTACCACAACGTCTACGGACACTGCATGTGTGATGCCACCGCGGAGGCTTTCGAGCACTACCGCCCCGATGCCCGCCCGTTCATCCTGACCCGAGCGGCCTACGCCGGCACACAGCGGTATGCGGCGGTGTGGACCGGCGATAATCACAGTTGGTGGGAACACCTCGCGGCGATGATACCGATGGTGCTCAACCTGGGGCTCTCGGGTATCCCCTTCGCCGGTGCCGACGTCGCCGGGTTTCAAGCCGATGCCGGCGAAGAGCTCTACGCGCGCTGGATCGAAACAGCCGCGTTCATGCCCTTTTTCCGCGCCCATACCGCAAGCGACACCGGCGACCACGAGCCGTGGTCCTTCACCGCGGAGGTGGAACAGATTGCCCGCTACTACATCGAGCTTCGCTATTCCCTGCTGCCCTACCTCTATGCCGCCTTCGCCGAGGCCGCGCGGCACGGAACGCCGGTGGTGCGGCCGCTGTTCTTCGAGAACCCTTCCGACCCGCGGCTGTGGAACCTGAACGACGAGTTCCTCCTCGGAGCCGACCTGCTCGTCGCTCCCATACTATCTTCCGGCGCACGGGCGCGGTCGGTGTACCTGCCGGAGGGGGAGTGGTACGACATCTGGTCCGAAGAGGTGATCGTCGGCCCGACCGATAGGGTTGCCCGCGCTCCTCTGGACACGATTCCCCTGTACGTGCGGGCGCAGACGGTGCTCCCCACCACCTCGCCGCGGCAGAACGCGGAGGAGACTCTCGGGGGAGCTCCATGGCTGCACGTGTATCCGGGCAGCGGCCAGGCGGCTTTTCGCAAGCCGGAGGCTCACTCCCCGGAAAGCCGGTCTTCGCAGGCCGACTCCGGGAAACGACGTGCTTCGCAGGCCGACTCCGGGAAGCGCGCTTCGGAGCCCGAACCGCAGCCGTCCAATGGGAGTGACGGCGGCGCCGACGGCTCCGGGGCGGCGTCGGGTGTGCGCGCGGCATGCCGGCTGTATCACGATGACGGTACAACCCGGGCGTACCGCAGGGGAGAGCAGACGGTTCGCGAGGTACAGCTTTACGTAGAGCCCGAGGCAGTGTATTGCCGCGTCGTTGATCTCAGGACCGGCTACGCCGATGCTCCGGGGCAATACGCGGTGGTGATGCACGGCGAAGAGCACGGCGCCGATACGGTGGTGATTCCGGCCGCCGTCGAGGAGGCGGAGTGGGTGCGTATCGGGCCCGCCCGCGGTATCCACCGGAGCACATGACCGGTTACAATGCCAGGGCGTAGAGGAGTGCCGCTACCGCCGTCGAGAGGAGGCTGCTTGCGGCGTTCACTACGTCGTTGGTTACCGCGGCCCATCCCCGGATGAGGGTATTTCGCTCCTCCCCGGCAGCGGCGCCGCCCCGGACCCCGGCCCGGGCCGATCGGGAGCGCTCGGTGGCAATGCCGCGGGCGCGGTCCCGATACTGCGCCTGCACCGTGGCCCCGAGGATGCTGTCGATCACCGCGCCGAGGACCCCGCCTGCGAATACCAGGGCGAACACCCCGGTCGCGCGAGGCGTCCATCCCAGCTGGAATGTTCTGCCGGCGACAAATACCGCCGCTATGACTGCGGCTCCGGCGGCGGAGGCTGCAAAGCCGAGGAGCGTGACGCCGCCGGAGGTTCCCCGCGGAATGGGACGGCCGGAAATTATGGAAACGGGCGTTCGCCGGGAGAGTACCCCGATCTCACTGGCCCACGTGTCGGCGTTGGCGGCGGCAAAGGATACCGCTACCCCGATGAGAAAGCCGGGCAAATTCGTCACCGCGTAGGCGATGCTCAACAGCAACCCGAGACCGCCGTTGGCGAGTACCTGTACGTGGTCCCGGCGCTCTCCCTTCTCATGAATGGCATCGAGAGGCTTCTTGGCGTCCGTTCCGAAGCGGCTCAGCACCGAGGAGGAGCCGAAAAAGGTCATGAGCAGGATCCACGCCACCCATCCCCCGGCGGCGAGAATGCCGGCGCCCACGAGAAAGCCCGCGACCGCCCCGCCGGTGGTGACGGCATCCCGCCGTCTAGCTCCCACGGCGGCAACGGCGTTGAGCGCGACGGCAACGACTGCGTGGGTAAGACTCATGCAAAGACTCCCGTGTAGAACAGCGCCGTGAGCAACGGAACCGAAAGGTTGTCCGTGCCGCCGGGCGTGAAAAGCTCCACCGCCGTCGCTACGCCGCCGGTGACGACGGCGGGCCACAGTACCGAAGCAAGCACCCCGCCGCGCATCGGGTGGGCGAGATAGGTGAAGACGCCCGCCACGAGGGCCGAGGCGACAAACATGGTGGCGGTCCCCGCAAGAGATTTATTGCCCCCGAACAACGTAACCGCCGGCCTCGATACCGCCCGCCCGACGACAGAGGCAAGCCCGTCGCCGTACCCCATGGTGAGTACGCCGATACCGGCGGCATAGGTCGGCATGCCGCCGCCGAAGGAAAGCATGACCAGGACGAGGAGGGAAACGGGGAAGTAGACGGTTCCGAGATTTCCGCGGGCCGCCGCGTCCTCCATCGCCTCGAACAGCCGCGTGCGGTGGGAGTAGTAGTTGAGTGCGATGAACACGATCGGGCCGACCGACGCATAGACCGCGCTGTCGTGAAAGTACATGGCGATGAGCCACCAGTGAGCCACGCCGATGTGGACGATTTTCCGCGAGGTCGTAGAGGCTACCGCGCCGATGCGCCACAGAAACTGTGCGATACCGATCAGTGCAAAGATGAACCCGAATCCGGCGGCGAGGCCAAGCCAGTTGTGCATGTGCGGCCACTATACGCGGCCCCCTTTGCCGTATCAAGCACTCTGTTGCGGCCCCGTTCCGCACTGAGGCGCCATTGTCGAGGCCTGCGCATGAACGGTATTCTTGACCGAGATGGCGCTCAAACCATTCGATTACGTCTCCTTCGCCGCCGCCGTGCTCGTAGTCGTCGGGTTCTCGATGGTAGCATACGGCGATCAGACGGAGGGAACCCAGGTCCGCGTGGAGACGGAGCAGGATACTTTCATCTATTCCCTCGAGCAGAGCCGCGAGTTCGACGTGGAAGGTCCCCTCGGGCACACCCACGTGGAGATAGACAACGGCAGGGTGCGGGTAACCGCGTCGCCCTGCCGGGAGAAGATCTGCGTTGCCGCGGGGTGGGTTTCACGGGCCGATGAGTGGATAGCGTGCCTACCGAACCGCGTGTTCCTGCGCGTGCAGGGGGGTGAGGATAGCGAGGTGGACGCGCAGACGTTCTAGGTAACAGGCGGTGTCGAGAAGCGTGTTGCGGCGGTCATCGGCGCCGCCGACGGTGCTCCGCGGCCGCCGCTATCGCCTCCTCGAGGTCCACCACCTCGAACCCCTCATTGGTGATCTCGAAGTGCTCGGACATGCCGCGGGTCATATAGACCTTTCGATCCTTGGTCACGAAGGCGGCCTCGATCCCGTCGAGCTCCTCGGCGAGGGCCGCGCCGCGCTCCACCCCCATGACGTAGAGGGCGGTGGAGAGGGCGTCCGCCTCGGTGGAGTCCTCGGTCAGGATCGTCACGCTCGAAAGCCCCGTGCGGGCCGGCTTGCCGGTATCACCGTCGATGATGTGGTGATACCGTACGTCGTTTTCCTCGAAATTGCGCTCGTAGTCACCGGAGGTCACCACCGTCATGGGGCCGTTTTCCACGATGCCGAGAAAGCGTCCCCGTTCTTCGAGGGGGTTCTGTATCCCGATTTTCCACGGGCTTCCGTCGGGTTTGTGCCCGACCGTGATGATGTTGCCGCCGAAGTCGAGCAACGCGTGCTCGACGCCCGCTTCGGTGAGAATCCGGGCCGCCTCGTCGGCGGCATAGCCCTTGGCGATCGCCCCGACGTCGAGTGCCATCCCTTCGTCGGGCAGACGGATGGTCTGCTCCTCGGGGTCGAGCTCTACGAGGGAATAGTCGACGCGCGGCAGGATCTCCTCGATCTTCTCCTGCTCGGGTACCCCGGCGCGCTCGGTGCCGATTCCCCAGAGCTTGACGAGCGGGCCGATTGACACGTCGAATGCGCCTTCGCTGAGCCGTGAGTATTCCAGGGCGCGCTCCACGACATGGAAGGTATCCTCCGACACGCGAACCGGCCGGCCGCCGGCGTTGCGGTTGACCTCCAGGAGCTCCGTGTTGTCGTAGTCCTCTTCGTCTGTGCTCATGCGTTCTTCGATTTCCTTCACGCGCTCGAACACACGCTCGAAGATCCGGTCCTCCGCTCCCTCGTATATGCGGACGGTTACCGTCGTGCCGAGCAGGAGCTCTGTCTTTGTTTCGGGCTCGTCCGGGGTATTGGAACAGCCGACGAGAAGCGCGACGACCACCGTGGCAAGAACGGCTGCCGCGCGGAAGGCGCCGGCCGGTAGAGTTCCGTGCTGCATGGGCGCTAATATACGAGAGGAGAGGCGGAGGCTGCAAGCTGCCGCACTCGGCGGGGCGGCGAGCTGCCCCGAGCTGCCCCGAGCTGCACGGGGCGGTACGGCGGCAAGCGCTTGCCCCGAAGCCGCGAGAAGCGGCGACTCCTTGAACCCGCGTCCGGGAGCGGCGAAGATAGGGACATGAGCGGGCCGAACACACTGACGGACATAAGCGACGCCGTGGCGGAAGCTCGGCAGGCGGGGCGAGAGATCGTGGCGCTGGAGTCCACGATCATTGCCCACGGCATGCCCTATCCGCAGAACCTGGAGACGGCGCGGCTTCTCGAGCGGGCCGTGCGGGAGAGCGGCGGGGAGCCCGCGACCATTGCACTCCTCGACGGGCGCATCAAGGTCGGGCTCGGGGAGGAGGAGCTGTGCCGCCTTGCCGAAGAAGAAGGGGTGATCAAGGCGAGCCGCCGCGATCTCGGCGCCGTTCTGGCCGCCGGCGGCAGCGCCGCCACCACCGTTGCCGCTACGATGATCTGCGCGCACCTCGCCGGGATCCGGGTGTTTGCAACCGGCGGGATCGGCGGGGTGCACCGCGGAGCCGAGCGGACGTGGGACGTCTCGGCGGATTTGCAGGAGCTCGGGCGGACACCCGTAGCGGTCGTCTCCGCGGGGGCAAAGGCGATCCTCGACCTCCCACGGACCCTCGAGTACCTCGAGACCCTCGGGGTGCCGGTGCTCGGCTATCGTACGGATCGATTTCCCGCCTTCTATACCCCGGACAGCGGCCTCGGGGTAGACTACCGGTTCGACAACCCCTGGGAGTTGGCGGAGGCGCTCGCGGCTCATTGGGGTCTCGGCCTGCGAAGTGGGGCGGTTGTGGCCAATCCCGTTCCCGCCGAGCTCGCCACGCCCGCGGAGGTGATCGAGGGGGCGGTGAATGCGGCGATCGAGGAGGCCGAGCGCCGCGGAATATCGGGCAAGGCGCTCACACCCTTTCTGCTCGCGCGGATCGCCGATCTCACCGAGGGTGAGAGCGTGAGGACGAACGTTGCCCTTGCCGAGAACAACGCCCGTCTGGCCGGGCAAATCGCGGCTGCGCTTTCGCGCATCTAAGGTATCAGCCGGTGGCCCTTTCAGCCGAAGGGAGACTCGAGGAGCCGCACCGTCGGTCCGGCGGGGTCGACCTCGGCTTTGATGCCGAGAGGCAGGAGGTGTTTCGGGTCGGTGTGGCCGAAGTCGAGGTCGGTAACAATGGGCAGATGCTCGAGCCCGAGCTCCTCGGTAACGACGATGCGCACGATGCGTCGCAGCTCGGCCCGTTCCTCATCGCTATAGTCTTTGGGTCGGCCGATCAGCAGCGCGGATATGCCCGCGAGCACGCCCTGCAACCCGTAGTTCCGCAGGTAGCGACCGACCCAGAGGGGCGACGGCTTCTCCTCGGAGGTCTCGAGAAAGAGGATCTTCCCCTCGAAGAAATCCGGGGACGGCCAGTAGGGGGTGCCCTTCAACAGCTCGAGCACCTCGAGGCAGCCGCCCCATAACCGCCCCGTGGCGACGCCGTTTCCCGCCTGTATGGTCCGAGGGCCGGGATTCTCGTGGAACGGCAGGCAGGCGCCCGCGGCGGCCGGGTTACTCCAGTCCTCATAGCCGTGAGTGAATCGGGGGAAGGGCGTGTAGGTATAGCTGTCCCAGTCGCCGAAGAAGAAGTCTTCGAGGTGCTCGGCGAACTCCCGCGGAAGGCTGTCGGTCTGGGCGAAGCCCGCCATGACCGACGGACCGTAGAACGTGACGAGGTCGTGAAGGCTGAGATAGCTCAAAAAGGTTGTTGCGTCGGAGCCACCGATGATGAGCTTGGGGTGGGCGCGAGCAAGCTCGACGTCGAGCAGCGGGAGGAGCCGCATGGAGTCGTCGCCTCCGATTGTTGTCAGTATCCCGTCGACCGACTCGTCGCCGAAGGCGTCGTTGATGTCACGAGCGCGCTTCTCCGGGGCTCCGTGGAGATCCTTTCCGGTCATACGGGCGGTGGGCATTTCGATGAGATCGAAACCGAAGCGCTTTCGCAGGACCGACAACCCCCGCCGATAGACTGCGGGAAACCGCGCTGCGAGGCCGCTCGAAGGAGCCGTCACGGCAATCCGCGCCCCGCGCTGCAGGCGTTTCGGCTTAATCATACCGCCCGTTTGTGCATGAGCCCGAGGGCGGTTGTCAAGGCCGACGGTCGCCGAGGCGTCGGTGCGCTCAGTTGACGGCGGGGGGCGGAGGCGGTACCGTAGACTCGGAATGACACAACAATACCCCTTTTCCGCCGTCGTCGGTCAGGAACGGCTGAAGAGCACGCTTCTGGTGAATGCCGTCGATCCGACGATCGGCGGGGTCCTGATTCGCGGCGAAAAGGGCACCGGGAAGACGATCATCGTCCGCTCACTGCCGTCCATCCTGCCGACGCTGACCGTCGTCGCAGACTGCCCCTACAACTGCCCGCCGGATGATCCCGCGCTTATGCACGAGGGATGCCGCCGCCGGCTCGACGAAGGCGAGGAGCTTCCGAGTAAGGAGATAGCCACGCCCTTGGTGGAGGTGCCGCTCAACGCCACCGAGGACCGTCTGGCCGGAACGCTGCACGTGGAGCACGCGCTCGAGACGGGCGAGCGGCGGTTCGAGCCCGGCCTTCTTGCCCGGGCGAACCGGGGCATCCTCTATGTCGACGAAGTGAACCTGCTCGAGGACCATCTGGTCGACGTCATCCTCGATGCCGCGGTGAGCGGGGTGAACATCGTCGAGCGTGAAGGTATCTCCTATCGCCATCCTTCGCGCTTCGTGCTCGTGGGCACGATGAATCCGGAGGAAGGGGAGGTGCGGCCGCAGTTGCTCGACCGGTTCGGTCTGTGCGTGACGGTCTCCGGTCTTGCCGATCCGGCACAGCGGATGGAAGTGGTGCGACGGTGGACGGACTTCGAGCAGGACCCCGTCCGTTTTCGCGCAGAGTGGGCCGACGAGGAAGAGTCCCTTGCCGGGCGTATCGCCGAGGGGCGGGAGCGGCTCGGGCGGATCGAGCTGCCCCGGCAGTCGGTGCGCCTTGCCGTGGCTATTGCCGCCCGGGCGGGGGTGCAGGGACATCGGCCGGACATCGTGATCGTGAAGGCCGCCCGGGCCCTCGCCGCATTGCTCGGGTTGCGGCGCCTCTCGGCGGAGGTCGTGTTCGAAGCGGCACGACTGGTGCTTCCCCACCGGATGCGGAATGCGCTCCTACGCCCGGCCTCGGAGACCGCCGAGGAGATCGAGCGGATCCTTCGGGGTGCGGCGGAGGAGACGGACAGCGAGGCGCCGGGTGTGGCGGAAGGGCCGGCCGGCGGCGAGGCGGCCCGCACGGACCGGGACGGCGCCACGGTCGATGAGGAGGAAATCGAGAACATGCAGGTTCCGGGCTCGACCGCCGCGGGAAGCATTCTTCTCTCGCTCTTCGACGCCGAAAAAAAAAAGACCGCGGTGAGCCCCCCGACCCACTCGAGCTCCGGCGAACGCTGAACGACGTTCTCTCATCCCTTCCTCCGGTGCGCTCCCGGGAGGTCCCCTCCTCCCGGCAGGGAGGGGGGCGCTACGTGCGCGCGGTACCGCCCGCCGAGGGCGAGGAGGAGTTCGAGATTGCCGTCGACGCCACCCTGCGTGCCCGGGCGGCGGACCCCGAGGCGAATCCGGCGGGTGCCGCGGCGTGGCGGAAGAAGCTTCGACGTCGCCCGGGCGGACGCCTCGTGGTGTTTCTCGTGGATGCCTCCGAGTCCATGGCCGGCAGGTACCAACTGCGGGCCGCCCGGGAGGCGGCGGTGGGGCTGCTGCGCTCGGACAAGACCGGCCACGACCGCGTGGCCATCGTGAGCTTCCAGGACCGTGGCGCCCGCGTCCTTCTCAATCCCACCCGGAGCTCCGTCCGGGCGGCACAAGCGCTTACCGAAGTGACCGCCGCGGGGAGCACTCCGCTTGCCGCCGGTCTTGCGGAGGCAGCACGGGTCATGCGGTTCGACGAGATGCGGAGCGGGCAAACGGCTCGGGTGCTCGTCATCCTCTCCGACGGGCGAGGGAACGTTCCGCTGCGGGAGGGGGGAAGCGCCGCCCGAGACGTGGCGAGCACGGCGGCGGAAGTCAGGCGGGCCGCCACGCGTGTATTCGTCGTCGACACCGCGCCGGCGGAGGAACGGCACGAGGATATGCGGCGACTGGCGGAGCAGCTGGAAGGCAGCTATCACTGGATCGGCGGTGCTTGACGACCGTGAGGCCTCGTGATATATTCGGAATCGATCTTATTATTGTTAAATGAAGGAGTATCGCATGGAACACGCGCCGAACATGCCCATGATGGGGCAACGTATGCCTGAAATGGAGGTCACTACCACTCACGGAAAGAAAAAGCTGCCCGCCGATTACAAGGGCAAATGGCTGGTTCTCTTCAGCCATCCCGGCGACTTCACGCCGGTCTGTACTACCGAATTCGTGTCCTTTCAGCGTCACTACGAGGAGTTTCGCAGCCTGAACACGGAGCTGCTCGGGCACAGCGTCGATCAGGTGTTCGCGCATATCAAATGGACGGAATGGATCGGTGAGAATCTCGACACCGAAATCGGATTTCCGATCATAGCCGACGACCGCGGGATCATTGCGGACAAGCTCGGACTTATTCACCCGGAGAAGGGGAGCAATACCGTTCGCGGCGTATTCGTCATCGATCCCGAGGGAGTATTTCGCGCAATCCTCTACTATCCGCAGGAGATCGGTCGCAACATCGACGAGATCGTTCGGATGGTTCGAGCGTTCCAGGTCTCGGACGGCAACGGTGTGGCCGTGCCCGCCAACTGGCCGGAGAACGAGATCTTACGGGATGAGGTGATCGTCCCACCGGCGCAGGACGTGCAATCCGCCAAGCAGCGACCGAAACAGTACGAGTGCTTCGACTGGTGGTTCTGTCACAAGAAGCTCTGAGCGGGTATCGAGAAGCTTGTTGCGGGGCTCTTGCCGTGTTACGCGGAGGCCGTTCTCATCGCCTGAGAAACTCGAGCCAGGCGGCCCGGACCTCTTCGACGCGGCGGCGCCCCGCAGCATTGCAGTCCTCGAGGAATCGGGCAATCTCCGCTCCCCGCGGGCTGAGCTCCGGTTCCCTGCCGACTTGCGTCCATCCCGCGCCGTCCCTGGTGTAGTCCACTTGTTGTACCACCCGCGCCCGTCGCCCCAAACCGCCGGCCATGGTGATGGGCACGAAGAGGTCGAAGACCTCGAAGTGCTCGGCGTCTACGCCGTTGTCCTCTACGAACTGTTCCCGGGCCTCTTCGAGGGTGTCGGCATGAAGGTTCGCCACGAGTCGAGCGCCGGTGAGGCCACGGCTGACGAAGGTGCGGAGCTCGGTTCCCCAGATGTAGGCCTCGAAGGAGGCGGGGCTGATTTCATAGGCGACCAGACAGTCGCCCGAGCCGGCCGTTCGCCACGAAGGATCCCCGGGCCGCGTTATGTAGACGCGCTCTCCCGGCGGAAGCATCACCAGAAGCGCGCCCATGACCGCCGTCTTGCCGGCGCCCCCGGGGTTTGCGCCGACCAGAAAGGATGCCCCGCCCTCGATACGCTCGGTGACCCAGGCGGCCATCGGCAGCGTGAAGGTCTCGGCCTCCACGAGATCCACCAGACTCAGCATTCTGCCGCCGCGCTGGTTGCTTCTGTTGACTACTCTGATGACGTCGTCGCTCACGATAGCTACATTAGTAGCATATGAGCACCACGGCACGGAAGAAGGTACTCTTCGTCTGTACCGCCAATGAGCAGCGAAGCCCGACCGCCGAGCACCTGTACAGCGACGACCCTCGTTTCGAGGCGCGTTCGGCAGGTACCCATACTCTGGCCAATCGGCAGGTGTCTCGGGACCTCGTGCGCTGGGCGGACCTGATTGTGGTAATGGAAGAACACCACGCGCGCACGATTCGCGCGGCATTTCGCGGGGAGCTTCGCAACACGCCGATGCTCGTCCTCGGCATCCCCGACGTGTATCAGTACATGGAGCCCGCGCTGCAACGGGAAATCCGCGAGCGCTTCGAGGCGGCATTGCCGTAGTCGGCGGTTGCCGGCAAGTCGTCGGCAAGTTGCCCGCATTCGGTGTCTTTTCTTGCCGGCCGCCGCCACCGCCGGCCGCCGCCACCACGGGGTTCGCCACCGCCGGGGCCGCCGTAGAACCTCGGAGCCCGAGGTGATAGACTGACGGGCAATGGGCGCATGGCTCCATTTTCTCGGTACCTATATCCCTCTCGAGCCTGACGAGAGCTATCTCATCGGCCGTGGCCCGGGCTGCGAGATCCATCTCCCGGACATCTCCGTGTCGCGGCGCCACGCTCGAGTCGAACCGGAAGACGGGGGATTCGCGATCGAGGATCTCGGCAGCACCAACGGCACCCACGTGAACGGCCGGCAAATACGGCGGAAAGCGCTCGAGGCGGGCGACCGGATTCGGGTAGGTCGCCTGCATCTGGAGTATCAGGTTCGCGACGAGGAGCATAGCGGCAGAACCCTTCCGCCGGGCGACACGATCGCCCTGGAGGGGGAGATCGCGCGGTTGGTACGGGAGGTCAACGACCCGGACCTTGCGAAACGGATCTCGGGGCTCGGGAAGTTCGTATCGCACAGTAAGCGGCGGCTCTCCGAGCTTGCCTTTCACGACCATTTGACCGGCCTGTACAACCGGCGCAGCTTGGACGCCCGCCTTCGTGAGGAGGTGGAACGGGTGCACCGCTATGAGCGCCCGTTTACGCTGCTTCTGGCGGACATCGACCACTTCAAGGACTGTAACGACCGCTTCGGCCACCAACGAGGTGATGAGGTGCTGCGTAGTGTCGCGCGGCTGATACTGACCAACGTACGTCGTAGCGACTTCGTCGCGCGCTACGGGGGAGAGGAGATGGCGGTGGTGCTCCCGGAAACCGCCCGGGAGGAAGGCGGGCAGGTGGCCGAGAAAATTCGCTCGGCCATAGCGGAGCACTCGGAGACCTACGCCGGCGTCGCGGTCACCGTGAGCATCGGGGGTGTTTGTTGCTGGGACACCGGCTGTGAGGGGGAAGAGCTTCTTCGTGAGGCCGATCGCGCCCTGTATGAAGCGAAGGAGACCGGTCGGAATCAGGTGGTTATGCATTGACCTCGACACGTTGGCACGGAAACGAGGGCGATGCTTTGGTACAAACAACGAAAGCATTTACTTTTTGTGATCTATGAAGTAATATTGGATCACCTTGGCATGTGTTCAAGTCTAATCGATACAAAACACAAGGAGTGGATATGCAGGAGAAGACGCGTGTAGTTGTGCTTGGCGCCGGCTATGCGGGGGTAGAAGCGACCAAGCAACTGCATAAGCTCTTCAAGCGCGATGAGTCGGTGGATATCACGCTCATCGATAAGAACCCGTACCATACGCTGATGACGGAGCTTCATGAGGTGGCCGGATCGCGGACCGACGCCGACTCGGTACAGGTGAGTTTGGCCAAGATATTCTCAGGGAAGCGGGTCAACGTGGTCGTCGACGAGATCAAGACCATCGACTTCGAGAACAACACCGCCGTTTCAGAGGACGGGCGGTATCCTTACGATTACATCATCATCGGCGCCGGCGGTGAGCCGGAGTTCTTCGACGTACCGGGAGTACAGGAGAACTGCTTTACCTGCTGGTCCCTGGAAGACGCCATTCGCATCCGCACCCAGGTAGAGCAGATGTTCCGGGATGCGGCAAAGGAGCCTAATCCGCTGCGGCGGCGCAGGCTCTTGACGTTCGTCATCGCCGGCGGTGGGTTCACCGGAGTGGAGCTTGCCGGTGAGCTCCTCGAGCGCAAAGAGGAGCTGTGCGCGAAGTACCATATCGCCAAGGAGGAGGTGCGGGTCATCGTCGTCGAGATGATGGACAGCATTCTCCCCATCATGCCGCCCAAGCTCAGGGACAAGGCAAGCGGCTACATCAGACGGCACGGTGGAGAGATTCTTCTGAACTCGCCGATCACCAAAGCGGAACCCGGCAAGGTCATCATCGCCGATGAAGAAACCCTCGAGGCGGAGACCTTCATCTGGACCGCGGGAATCCACGGCTCGGAGTTCACCTCCAAGATCCGCCTCACCATGGGCCAGTGCGCACGAGGCACCGAGACCGAGGCCTCCGTGGTGGAAGGCATCCACGGCATGAAGGGCTGCTACTACGAGGATGACGAGCGCTACATCGTCGGCGAGCGCGGTCGGATTGAGGTCAACCAGTATATGCAGTCGGTGGACTTCGACAATGTCTACCTTGCAGGCGACGTGATCTGGTACGTCCACGGGGAGAAACCCGTCCCGCAGATCGTGGAAAACGCTCTGCAGAGCGGCGAAGTCGCCGCCAAGAATATTGCAAACCGCATCCGTGGCAAGCAGGAGCAGGAAACCTTCGAGCCGGAGTACCACGGTTTCATGGTCTCGGTGGGCGGCCGTTGGGGCGTTGCCCACGTCATGGGCGTCTCCCTCTCGGGCATGTTCGCCATGGCCATGAAGCACCTGGTGAACCTGCACTATCTGTTCGGCGTGGCGGGGATCAACGCCATGTGGGAGTACCTGCAGCACGAGTTCTTCACCATCAGGAATCAGCGCTCCTTTATCGGCGGCCACGTGGCGTGGCGCATTCCGGTGTACTGGGCGTTTCCGCTGCGGATCTGGCTCGGCGGCAAGTGGTTCTATGAAGGTATCACCAAGATCCGTGACGGCTGGCTCAATCCCGGCGAAGGCGGACTGGCGGACGTCTCGCCCGCGGCGATCAACATGCCGGGAGTAAGCTTCGGAGAAGAGGACGGCGGTTCCGGCGCATCTCCCGAAGCCGAGGGGGACTCCGGTGCATCTCCCGAAGGGGAAGGGGGAGAAAACGGCGGCGGGAGCAACGGCGGCTCCGACGGCGATTCCGGCGCATCTCCCGAAG
>JBKHEN010000032.1:0-23296 GCA_046540795.1 Spirochaetaceae bacterium
GCCGAGGCGGAGGTGCCCGAGATGCAGGAGGACGAAGAGCGGCCCGCCGACCAGACCGGGGAGTCCGCGCAGAACGAGTGGGAACGGCGGGCCGCGTTGTTTGATTATCTGGTTAGCTTGGCCGGTGACTTACCGGACGAACAGCGGCAGGCGTTTCAACAGAGCGACATTCGGCTGCGTATCGAGACCATCAAAGCACGGCTCACCGGAAAGCCGGGCCTGCGGGCGGACATCGAGCGTCACGGTCTGGCGCCGCCGCAGCGGCGCCAGGGGCCACCGCCTGCGGTTACGCCGAGACGTCTGCGGGACACGTTCGGTTACATCCGCAATCTCTCCACCTATCACCCGGACCGTCGCGTCGCCGAAGCTCTGAAGTCCCGGCTGGAAGTCCTGATAAAGGCGTTTCAGTAGTCCTGCTCGAGATCAAACCAGTTGTAGAGCCTGCCGTCGCGAAAGTATAGCTCCGCGAAGCGATAGCGCCAGACGGTGGTATCCTGCGCCGAGAGCCTCGTCTCTTCCGGGCCGGGAAATATCTCGAGCACTTCCTCCATGGTCATCCCGACGCGGAGACGCCGAAGGTCTACGAGCCGGGCCTCCGGCGGGGGGAGGGGCTTGAAGCTCTCTTGAGGCGGCCGGAGGACCGGAAGCCCGGTGTCCGGCGCCGAAGGACTCGGCTCCCGCTCCGGCGGTGTGCTCTCACATCCCACGAAAGCCGCCGCAGCGAGAAGGACGGGAGTCGCTCGTTTCAGCCACCGGAAGAATGCGCTCATCCTCATGATTGTACCACGGGGTGGAAGGATTAATCACCTTCAGGGTAGAACCAGCGGCTGGTCACGTCGCCGTGAAAGACGAGCTCATGCGTCTCATCGGAGAACTCCTCTTCGAAGGTTTGCTGTACCCAGCGGCGGGCGGTGCTTTCTCGATTGAACTTCATGAACCGTACTCTGCCTTCGCCGGCGGGATCGTCTGCGGGCGCGATCCACCGCGCGGTCCGCGCGTCGTAGGCGTAGTTGTGCTCTTCCCGGATCTCCACGTGAAAATGACTCCCGGTTCCCGGGAAGAAGCTGATCGTGACGTAGACCCGGCGCCGTCGGTCGGCATGATCGGGAAAGAAGCGTCGTATCGGTGGCTCGACCTCGCTCAGACTCTTCATTAGGGGATTCCTCGGTACCGCCCTTCCGAAGATATCCCCTTGCCGCAACCGGCTTCAACTGTGTATAGTAAGGACGACTTGGGGGATTAGCTCAGGTGGTAGAGCGATTGGTTCGCAATCAATAGGTCAGGGGTTCGACTCCCCTATCCTCCACGACCCCATCATACCTCCTTGACTCCTTTGTCGCCGCCCGGCAGGCAACAGGCTCGTGGACACCCCCTCGTATTTACAAAGGGCTCCGTTTTCGATACCAATGGAGAACCACGTTGAGGAGCCCCGTTATGGAACGCGCAGACATCGCCAAGAACCTCCACCCGCTCGAAGTACGCGTGTTGCTGAAGTTCGGGCCAAAGGATGAGTTGGACGCGGAGCGCCTGGTGGAGGAGCTGGGCTTCAACACCGGGCAGGCCAACCAGGCGTTGAGCTGGCTCTCGGCGAAGGAGCTTGTTGCGGAGCAACGCCGGGAGCACTCGGTGAGCTATGAGCTCACTGAATTGGGAGAGCGCTACGCCGCCGAAGGGATGCCGGAAGAACGGATCGTGTCGCTGGTGCGTGAGCGCGGTCCCATGCGCATGCCGGACATATCCGCGGCCCTGTCGCTGGAGAACAAGGAAACCGGCTCCGCCTACGGTTCGCTGTCGAAGGCGGGGGTCCTCACCATGGATGAGGAGAAGCGTGTTGCCGCACGGGACGGGGCGCAGTTGCCGCCGAGCGTTGCAACGCTGCGAGCGCTCATCGACCGGGCCCGAAAGCAGGGAAGCCTCACCGATGCCGAGCTCGACGACGATGAGCGTGAGGTCATCGGCACGGTCAGCAAGAAACGCGGCGCCTCGAGCACAATCTTTCGGGTGGCCGAGCATGAGCGCGTGGTGTTCACCGTCACGAAAGCCGGGGCGGAGGCCCGCCGGGCGCTCGAGGCGGCCGGCGTCACCGGGGAGGAAATCGGAACCCTCACCCCCGAAATGCTTCGTACCGGCGCTTGGCGGCATCGCGACTTCCGACCCTACAACATCAACGTGCCGCCGGCGCGGGTGCTGCCGGGACGACGCAACCCTTACGGGGCGTATCTGGAAAGCGTGAAGGACAAGCTCACCTCCCTGGGGTTCGAGGAGTTCGACGGTCCGTTGGTGGAGACGGAGTTCTGGAACTCCGACGCTCTGTTTATGCCGCAGTTTCACGCCGCCCGCGACATTCACGACGTCTACTACACCGACGAGCCCAGTCACGCCAAGGAGATCGAGGAGCCCTATCTCAGTCACGTGGCACGGACCCATGAGGACGGCTGGGAGACGGGAAGCCTTGGGTGGCGCTATCCCTTCGATCGGGATTTCACCCGCCGGCTGATCCTGCGCAGCCAGGGCACGGTGCTTTCGGCAAAGCAGCTTCCCAAAGCCAAGATTCCCGGCAAGTACTTCGGGATCGTACGGTGTTTCCGCAACGACCAGATCGATGCGACGCACCTCTCGGATTTCTACCAGACCGAGGGGATCGTCCTCGGGGAGAACGTGAACCTCCGCACCCTGCTTGGATTCCTGCGGATGTTCGCCATAGAGGTCGCCGGTGCGGAGGAGGTGAAGTACGTGCCCGGATACTTCCCCTTTACCGAGCCTTCGGTGGAGGTGCACATCAAGCATCCGGTCCTCGGCTGGTTCGAGCTCGGCGGCTCCGGCATCTTTCGTCCCGAGGTAACGGGGCCCATGGGCATCCACGTGCCGGTGCTCGCGTGGGGGCTCGGTATCGATCGCATGGCCTTGGTGAATCTCGGACTGGATGATCTGCGTGAGCTGTTTTCCAACGATATTGAGCGCGTTCGCCTCAGGCGCAGGAGTTAGCCGCATGCCGAAAATCGACGTTCATGAGCAAGGATTCTTCGACCGCCTTGGCACTCGTCTTACTACGGAGAACCTCGAGGAGCTCCTCACCGTGGCCAAGGCGGAGCTGGATGCCGAAGCCGACGAGAACGGAATCGCGAAGTTCGAGCTGAACGATACCAACCGTCCCGACCTCTGGTCGGCAACGGGGCTCGCGCGGCAGCTGCGTATTCATCGTCGGGGAGAGATCCCGGAGTACGATTTCTTCTCCACCGCCGGGGAGACGCGGGATCCGCAGGAACGGCGAGTCCTCGTCGATCCCGCCATGAGGAGTATCCGCCCTTACGTGACGGCTTTTGCCGTGGTAGGCCCGGGCATAGACGACGCGGGTCTTCTCGACCTGATCCAGACGCAGGAGAAGCTCACCTGGAATTACGGCCAGAAGCGGAAGGCCATTGCGATGGGCGTGTATCGCTCCTCGCTCATGAAGTACCCGGTACACTACACGGCAGCGGACCCGCAAGGAACGCGATTCGAGCCGTTGGGGATGGAGCGCGAGATGACCCTGCGGGAGATCCTTACCGAGCATCCCAAGGGGAGAGACTTCGCCTTTGCCGTCGAGGGGCTCGACCGGATGCCGTTCCTCACCGACGATCGAGGCGAGGTGTTGAGCTTTCCGCCCATCATCAACAGCGCTTATATCGGGGACGTACAGAAGGGAGATCGCCGACTCTTCATCGAGATGACCGGTGGTGACCTCAAGCAGTTGTTGCACGCCTGCTCCATCGTCGCCTGTGATCTCGCGGACGAGGGCTACCGGATCCTTCCGGTGCGGATCGTGTATCCCTATGACACGCCCTTCGGCCGGGAAATCGTAACTCCCTACTATTTTCAGCAGCCGCAGACGATCGACGTTGCCGAGACCGCAAAGCTCCTCGGTGTCTCGCTGACCTCGGAACAGACGGTCGAGAGCTTGGGACGCATGGGTGTGCCGGCACAGGCCGAGAACGGCACCGTTACTGCCTATCCGCCGCCGTACCGCAACGACTTCCTCCATCCCGTGGACGTGGTCGAGGACGTGATGATTGGTCTCGGTATGGACAGCTTCGAGCCGGCGCGACCGTCGGAGTTTACCGTGGGGCGGCTCTCGGAAGCCGAGACCTTCTCACGACAGGTGAAAGACATCATGGTCGGACTCGGTTATCAGGAGATGATCTTCAATTATCTCGGCTCCTACCGGGAATTCGTGGAGCGGATGTACCCCGAGGAGGCCCGGGAAGAGGTCCTCGCGGAGTTCGTAAAGGTGTCGAATCCGTTGTCGGAGAATTACGAATACGTGCGTCACTCGATCATTCCGCATCTGCTCTCCGCCGAAAGCGTTTCGGCGAACGCGACGTATCCGCATCTGATTTTCGAGACGGGCAAGGTGGTGCGGCGCGATGCGAGGGAGAACTACGGCTCCCGAACGATCAATGCGCTAGGATTTCTCACTGCCGACGCCGAGGCGGATTTTAATCGCATCAACTCACACGTAAGCGCCCTCATGTACTACCTCGGATACGACCATTCCTTGCGCGAGACGACCGATCCCCGGTTTACTCCGGGTCGGGCCGCCGAGATCGTGGTGAACGGCGCGGCGGTCGGGGTATTCGGCGAAATACATCCGCGGGCTCTGGAGAGCTGGGGTATTCAGATGCCCTGCGCAGCCGGTGAGGTCGATATGGACGACCTCGGCTGACGACGGTGCCCGCCGGTCGAGCGGGAGGTGACCACCATGGAATCGGACGATGCGGCGGCACGGCCGCAGGTTCTCGTGCCGTATCCCGGTCCCGAGGCCGATCCGAATGTCGAGGACATCTTCGTCTACATGCGGCCCGAGACCAACGGCGTTGTCGGGGAGGCGGAGGTTCTCAGGGTCATCGAAGAATCGCCACAGTACAAGACGGACCTCAATCTGGTGTACCTCGCAAACATTCCCGGCCCGTTCATCATGGAAAACCACGTAGTGGAGCGGCACTACGCGGTGAAAATGGCCTTTGCGGTCCATGGGAAGTCCATCTTTACCGAGCACATGAAGAGGCGATTTCACGAGCACTTCAAGGAAAACTTCGACTCGGCGCCCATCATCGGCGCCTTCGAGGCCCTCGATCGCCTCGGGATTCGCGCGGAGGAACTGTTCCAGCAGTGGGTGGACGAACCGAACATCCTGGTGGTCGATGCTCAATCCATCAAGCGCGTGGGAGCATACTTCGTGGTGAATTACGACATCCCGGCGCTCATTCACAAGAATAACCGCAACACGGACATTGCCGTGATGCTCTTTCGCACCCGCATGAGCTACGAGCATTTTCTTTTGCTTACGGCACGGATGCGGGAAGGATTCATACGGCGGGGGTTGCTCGACACGCAGGGGCACGTGAGCCGGGTGTTTCACTTTTCCAAGAGCCCGGTGGAGCAGATTCTCGACGCTCGCGGTTATCTCTACGAGCCCGACGGGGCCAACGTGACGACCGATCGGGTTTCCTTTGCCGCCTACCTCATGGCGAACGGGGTGAGTCGACGGGAGATCGACGGGATTCTCGACAATCCCATCGCCTGGTTTCGAACCGAAGAGGGGATCGTGGAAGACCACGTGGTACCTCACACGCGCAACGACGGTTACCCCGACGCCCTGGAGAAGCTTCGCTCGATGGTGGCGCAGCACCGCATTCCGTTGTAAGTTCTGCCCATGGCGGGCATCGATCGACAACAAGCGGTATCCGTACTCGAGCGGGTCATGCCGTTCCGGTTTCTCACCATAAGCGAGAAGAAGGATCTCGTGCGGCACGTAAGCCTTCGGGAGTACGAGCCGGGCGATCCCATCATCGAGCAGGGCCGTCGTGACGACGATACCGTGTTCATTGTGGCCGAAGGACTGGTCGAGACACGGGACGAGCGAGAGGGGACCTCGCGTCGGATCAACGTCATCGAGGCGGGGCACTACTTCGGCGAGCGTGAGGCGTTGTTTTGCGAGCCGCGGCGTTTCGCGGTGCGGGCAGTGCAACGGTCGGTCTGTTATCTCCTGCCGGGGAACCGATTTCTGAGTCTTCTCTCGACGTCCCGGGCCTTTGCGCAGGCCCTCGGCACGATTCTCCGAGACAAACAGGGTATCTTCGAGGCCTTCGACCGCTTCAAGGTGGAGCTCGTTCGCGCGGTGAACCAGGGCTATGTGAGCATGGATCGGCTCCTGCCCTACTACGTGGAGCTCGAGCCGGCGCTCCATCCCCTGGTGCGCTCTGAATATGAGATCGATTTCGGCGGATTGAGCTACGCGATCCGAAGGCTTCCGGAGAACGTCACCCGAACGTTCGCTCTTCTGTTGATAGACGAGATACCGGCAACCTATCGCAATCCGGAGCGTTTCTTTCCGGCGGTGTGGACGCCGGCACGGCGGCGGGATGTCTGGGAGATGCTTCCGGGGAAGGTAATGGTGCTCCTGCGAAACGGCCTCTCGGATCTGATGGATCTCATTACAAATCTCTGTCTCTACGCGGTGGAGGCGCGGAAGATTCGAAATCGCGTGAAGAGCCCGTATGCGCTGTCGCTGCTTCGCGACCATCTCGAGGGCCCGGAGAAGGGGGAGGAGTACGACGATGCGGCACGTCGGCGACTGTTCGAGCAGCTCGGTTTCACCGAGGAGGAAGTCTCGGGGTTGGAAGCGGTGTGGCCGCGCCGCACGGTCCGAACGATTTACGAAATAGCCTGCCACCGTGAGATGTTCAGCATCGATGTCAGGCGCAGCCGAAACAACTACAACAGCCGCAGTCTCGAGCTATGGACCGATCAGGTGGGAAACGCCACCGAGCGGCTCCTCGGCTTCCAGCCCTCCTCGCTGCCGGAGGAGGTCAGGGTGCACATCATCAGTAGCAATACTCACTCGGTGACGAACTGCCTGAACCCATGGTTCCCCGAGCACGCCGACGAGGTTCTGGACTGGGCCCGACGTACCGGGCACCCGGAAGCAGAGCTCGGTTGGGAGCACCCCGAGGATCTCCTGTATGCCGTGGCGCGAGATTATTTCACCGCATTCCCCCGGAAGGCCGAGGAGGCGAAGGCGGCGCAACGGGACAGCGGTGTGCTTCGCCTCGAGGAGACGGCGTCCACCGGCGTGCAGGTGCAGCTCATCGATGTCTCCCGCCTCCATGAGCACCCGGTGGACCCCGGTGTATCGGTGCCCGAGGGCTCCCGGGACCTGATCGTTAATATCGATTACGCCTTCGGTGATCAGGCGCGCCACATAATCAAGAATCTCCTGATGCTTTTCGGACACAACCTCGCCGGCATCAACTTCCTTGGTAAAGCGGGAGCTCTCACCGGGGCGCGGGGCGACGTGCTGGCGCCCACCGCGTTCGTAGGGCAGAGTACGGACACGTTCCAGCCGCTGCCGGCGCCGGATCCCGCGGCTTGTGAGCGTCTTGCCGCGCGGTTGCCGGGACAGGAGATTCACCGGGGTCCGGTGCTCACGGTTGACGGTACGCTCTTGCAGAACCGTATGATGCTACGGTTCTACCGGCAGATCTGGGGTTGTCTCGGAATCGAGATGGAGGGGATTCATTACTACCTCCAGGTGGTGGAGGCCGCCCAGCTCGGCGTCATCCCGCGGGAGATTCGCTCGCGGTTGTACTACTACGTTTCCGACCTGCCCCTGGAGCACACGGCTTCACTTTCTACGCCGCTCAGCGCCGGCGAAGGTATCCCGCCGCTGTACGCGATAACCCGGCACATCCTCACCGAAGCGCTTGCGGGCTGAAGCCGGGGAGTGCGGCGCTGCAGCTCGATGGTGAAGCGTGGCCGCCATTGACCCGGTCTAAGTCCGGCTCATACCGGCCGGTCGGCGCGCCGGGCAGCGAGGAGGTATTCAGATAACTCGGTATAGGTATCGAAAATCGGCAGGGACGGATACTCTTCGGCTATGCTCTTGGGCGCGCAAAACAGCGCCCCCCGATCGGCGGCTTGAATCATGGTGAGATCGTTGTAGCTGTCTCCGACCGCCGTAACCTCGAATCCCATCTCCCGGAGTCCTTCCACGGCATTTCGTTTCCCGTCGCGGCGACGAAGTCGATACCGATCGATATAACCCGATTCGTCGGTGAACAGCTCGTTACAGAATATGGTGGGTCGGCCGAGCCCGCGCATGAGAGGATCCGCAAACTGCACGAAGGTATCCGAGAGAATGATAACCTGGGTGTGTTCCCGGAGCTCGTCGAGGAACTCCCGTGCGCCCGGGAGTGGCTCGAGCCGGGCGATAACCCTTTGTATGTCGGTCAAGGTGATGCCCTCGCGGCGCAGTACGCTGATACGATGAGTCATTAGCTCATCATAATCAGCGACGTCCCGTGTGGTGAGGCGCAAGTCGGGCACGCCGAACCGGTCGGCCACCGCAATCCACACTTCCGGGACCAACACCCCTTCGAGGTCGAGGCATGCTATATGCACGAGGAACTCTCCTCAATCGGCTGCATGTTTCCGTACGGTATATCACACGGGCGCGAGTTCGACCAGTGGTCCGCGCCGCGCCCGTTATGCGTTTAGCGTTCTTCTGCTTGCGGGCGAGAGGCCGGTTGCGGATGTTCGTCGGGAAACGGCTCCCGCGAGAGGACGGGGCTGGGGGTGAACTCCTCGGCATTCATCATGGTCGCAACCCTTTGCAACGAGGAGAGAATGAGCAGTTGTTCCCACTTCTCCAGGCGCTCGAAGTTGCTGATGAACTGTTCCTGGAGAAACGTCGGGTTTTCCCGGAGAATATCCCTGGCCTTCTCGGTCACCTCGAGGGCGACCTTCCGCTTGTCGGTGGAGCTCCTGATGCGGCGGGCGAGGTCGCGGGCTTCGAGACGATCGACGATGCTCGTGACCGTGGCCTGGCTGAGGCTAACGCGTTTTGCAAGTTTGCCTACCGATATATCCGGCTCGGACGCGATTTCTCGGATGAGAAGCAGCTGGGGACCGGTAAGGCCGTAATTCTTTGAGAGCTGTTTAGAATGCAAATCAATCGCACGAATGATCTTCCGCAGCGTGGATATGACCTCTTGACTTAGTCCGTTTCCGTTCATGACGGTCCCTCTGACTCCTCGACGTGGTTGTTCTAGGAGGATCGCGTTCCGACGGCGCCTCGTTCCTATACTAAAATATTGTATGCTATCAAAAAGATCAATTCACTTCGTTGACATTCGGAGAATCTATTGTCGTAATGAATGGCCGGCAGTTCCGATCCGTGCCGACGGCGCACCGCCGGAGAGAAAGCGGACAGGTCGTTCGAAGGTTCCGGCGTCCCCGTCGGCGTCCCGCGAGGCCTATCGGCGGCTATCCGGGGTTCGGCGCACACGCTGCGTCGATCTGCGCGAACGAGTGGAGGTTGTGGGTGTGTGGGAGAAGGTTCCTTCGGATTTTTGCGGGAGAAACATTTAATACTATCGAATTGCTTGACAGGCTTCGCGCAATATCGGTAAATTAAGTTAGCTATGGATCGAAGCCCGGGGTCCCGGGTACGGAGTAACTCCGCTTAGGTGGTACGCAGGAATGGCAGAGACAGAACAGGGCCGGGGAAAAGTAAAGATTAGCATTCAAAACGTGTCGAAGATCTTCGGCAGGCATCCCGAGCGTGGCCTCGAGATGATCCGTCAGGGCAAGACCAAGGATGAGATCCTCAGCGAGGCGAAGCTCGCCGTCGGTGTCTCCGACGCCTCCTTCGACATCCATGAGGGCGAGACCGTGGTGGTGATGGGCCTCTCCGGAAGTGGTAAGTCGACGCTCATCCGGTGCGTCAACAGGTTGATCGAGCCCACCTCGGGACAGGTTTTCGTGGATGACACGGAGGTTACCGGTCTCGATACGAACGAATTGCGGGAGCTGCGCCGACGGAAGTTCGGCATGGTGTTTCAGAGCTTCGCGTTGTTCCCGCACATGACGGTCTATGAGAACGTGGAGTTCGGTCTCGACGTGCAGGACGTGGATCCGGAGGTACGCCGGGAGAAGGCCGATGCCGCCCTCAAACAGGTCGGGCTCGGCGGGTGGGGAGACTATTATCCGAAGAATCTCTCCGGTGGAATGAAGCAGCGCGTGGGTCTGGCGCGCGCCCTGGCGGTCGATCCCGATATTCTGCTCATGGACGAAGCGTTCAGCGCCCTCGACCCGCTCATTCGAACGGATATGCAGGATGAGTTGCTTGCCCTCGAGAGCCGGGTGCAGAAGACGATTCTGTTCATCACTCACGACCTCGACGAGGCGCTGAAGATGGGCGACCGCATCGTCCTCATGAAGGACGGTGCCATCGTACAGATCGGTACGGCGGAGGAGATCCTCTCGACGCCGGCCAATGAATACGTCGCCCGGTTCGTGGAAAACGTCGACATCACCAAGGTGCTCACCGCGGAGGACGTAATGAAGAAGCCCTCGCCGGTTGCCTTCGTGAAGGACGGTCCGCGTTTAGCACTGCGCAAGATGCAGGAGGCCGGGCTCTCGGGCATATTCGTCGTACGGCGTAATTACGAGCTCGTCGGTTATCTGAGTGCCGACCGCGCGGCCAAAGCGGCGAAGGCCGGAGAGAAATGGCTCGATCAGGTCATGCAGGTCGAAGACATCAGCACGGTTCCACCGGATTATCCGGTGCGGCAGATCTTCAACCTCGTGTCCGGTAACCCGGTGGCCGTGGTGGACGGGGACAGCATTCTGAGAGGCGTCATCGTGCGCGGATCCGTCCTCGCCGCATTGTCCGAAGGCGGAGAGCCCGAGGAAGAAGCAGAAGGAGCGAAAGCCAATGTTTGATTTCACGTTACCACGTATTCCACTCGGGGAGGGCATCGAGGCTGCGCTGGAGTGGCTCCGAGTCGCGTTGTCTCCGTTGACGCGGGCGTTCTCGGAAATCGTGGAGATCGGTATAGAGGGGCTCGTCAGCGGGTTGGGCCTGTTGCCGCCGGTTGTGCTTGCGGTCATCATTGCCGCTCTCGCGTGGTGGGCCGCCAACCGCAACGTGGCTATCTTTGCGCTAATCGGTTTGTTGTTCGTATGGAACATCGGACTCTGGTCGGCGACGCTTTCCACCATCGCCCTGGTGTTGATATCGACGATTATTGCGGTAGCGCTGGGAATCCCCATCGGCATAATCGCGGGGCTGAGCGAGAAGTTCCATAACTTTGTCAAACCGATCCTCGACTTCATGCAGACGATGCCGGCTTTTGTGTATCTGATACCGGCCATTCCCTTTTTCGGGCTCGGGCCGGTGGCGGCCTCTTTTGCAACGGTGGTCTTCTCGATTCCCCCGGCTATACGTCTTACCGGTCTCGGGATTCGTCAGATCGATGCCGAAATGATCGAGGCCTCCGAGGCCTTCGGTACGACGACTATGCAGAAGCTCATCAAAGTGCAACTTCCGCTGGCGCTTCCCACCATCATGGCCGGGGTGAACCAGACCATCATGCTGGCGCTGTCGATGGTCGTCATTGCCGCGATGATCGGTGCCGGCGGGCTCGGTGGTGAGGTCTGGCGTGCAATCCAGCGTCTAAGACCCGGACAGGGCTTCGAAGCGGGCCTCGCGGTCGTGATCATTGCGATGCTGCTCGATCGAATAACGCAGCATATCACGCAGAAACAGCGGGCCGGATGATCCGCACCGCTGTAGCTGCCTGAAATGGAAAGGACGGCCTCTCTCCGGCTCCGTCTGTTAGACGGCCGGAGGGCATGAGTGGGCCGAATCATGATATCGAAAACAAGGAGGCGAACATGACGACAGCTAAAAGGATACTCGTCACGTTCCTCATTCTCACCGTAGCGGCAACATTTGCATTTGCCAGTGGCCAACAGGAAGGAGCCGAAGAGTCGAAAGGCAGTGTTGAGATCGCCTACGTAGAGTGGGCGCGCGCGGTTGCCATTACCCACGTTGCCGGTGAGATTCTCGAAGGCATGGGTTACGAAGTACAGCTGAACAACGTTGCGAACGCCGCCATGTGGCAGTCGGTTGCCGCGGGTGATTCCGACGCTCTGTTGGCAGCGTGGCTTCCCGTAACGCACCAGATGTTCTACGGCGAAGAAGGTGAGTTCACCGACGAGGTCGTCGACCTCGGGCCGAACTACGAAGGTGCCCGTCTCGGACTGGTCGTACCTGAGTATGTCGAAGAAGACAGCATCTCCGACCTTGTCGAGAACGGCGATAAGTATGATTGGGAAATCGTCGGTATTGATCCGGGCGCGGGCATGATGCAGCAGACTGAAGAGGCCATTGAAAACGACGATTACGGCCTCGGCGAGTTCGAGTTGCTCGAAGGAAGCGACTCGACGATGGCTGCGGCACTGGAGGACGCGATCCGCAATGAAGAGCCGGTCGTGGTTACCGGTTGGGCGCCCCACTGGAAGTTCGGCCGTTGGGATCTGAAGATCCTCGAAGATCCGGATCATGTCTTTGGTGAATCCGAGACGATCAACACCGTTGTGCGCCAGGGACTCGAGGAAGACGATCCCGAGCTCTTCCGTTTCTTCGAAGAGTTCGACTGGTTCTCCATCGAGGACGGTCTCGGCGAAGTGATGGTCGAGATTCAGGAGGGCGCAGAGCCCGAGGAAGCTGCAGCGGAATGGCTCGAGGATAACGTCGACGCCGTGAACGAAGCGATGCCCGACGACATGTCCCTCTAGTGCAAGATCGTACGCATGGCCCTTCGCATGCGTGCGAACCGCATGGTATGATGAGAAGCCGCCTCCGGGCGGCTTCTTTATTTGGGGTGATTGACGCATAGCGGCGGGTACGGACGCGTCGGCTCGGCGGTAATACAGCCCGGGCAGGAGGGATCGGAACGATGGAATACGGCGCACAGATCAGCAGGCCCACCCTGGTAGTCGATCGGGGACGGGTACATGAAAACATTCGCCGCATGCGCGGCAAGGCGGCGAGGTCCGGGACGGCCTTTCGGCCTCATTTCAAGACCCACCAGAGCGCTGTCGTCGGTGAGTGGTTTCGCGAGCAGCAGGTCGAGAGTATCACGGTATCCTCGGTAAGAATGGCTCGTTACTTTGCGGACCACGGGTTCTCCGATATCACCATTGCTTTTCCATTGAATCTGCGGGAGCTCGGCGCGGTCGGAGAGCTCGCAGGCCGTGTTCGATTGAACCTTCTGGTGCTTACGACGGAGGCCGCTCGCGCGTTGAGCGACGAGGTTACCGCGCCGGTTGGTGTGTGGATAAAGGTGGACGTGGGTTACGGCCGTACCGGTATTCCCTGGCAGGACGCGGGCGGCGTGATCGAGCTTGCCTCTCTCATCGAGAAACTTCCGCGGGTGGAGCTCGAGGGCATCCTTACTCATGCGGGACAGAGCTACCATGTGGCTGAACGGTCGCGTCGTGCGGACCTGTTTCGAAATACCGCTGCGGGACTCGGGAAGCTGCGGGACGCCGTGCGGGAGGCGGGAATCGTCCACTGCCGCATATCCGTGGGCGATACGCCGAGCACCACTGCAGTGGAGGAGTTCGACGGAGTTGATGAAGTACGGCCGGGCAACTTCGTCTACTTCGATGCTCAGCAACGGCATCTGGGCTCATGTGAGGAATCGCAGATCGCGGCGGCCGTTGCGTGTCCGGTGGCGGCGGTGCACGCCGATCGCGGCGAGATTCTGCTGTACGGCGGAGCGGTGCACCTTTCGGCGCAGGCGGAGGAGCATCCCGAGATGCCGGGTCGGAAGATGCACGGATATGTGGTAGAGCCGCGGCCGGACGGCTGGGGGCCTATTCGGCCGGGCTCGTTCGTGGATCGGGTGAGTCAGGAGCACGGCGTCGCACGGGTCGAGAAGGAGATGCTCACGCGCATACGTCCGGGGGACCTGGTGTGCGTCATTCCGGTGCACAGCTGCCTGGTCGTGGACGCCTTGGACCACGGGATCACCACCGACGGGGAGCGTTTCGACCTGCCGCTGTAGACGGAGCGGGGGCCGCCTACAGCGCCGGAGCAAGCGTTATGACAGGAGCCGCGCCAGGGATTTTGCGTTTATCACGGCCTGGGCATTGGCGTGGTTGTTGAACATTACGATGAGTTCGGTCACGCGGTCGGCGACGCTGCGGATCGGCCCGACCCAGGCGGCGAGCTCCTCGTCGGTGTAGAGGTAGTCGTAGCGGCTGCGATTATCACCGTCCCACCACGCCTCGGCGTTCCGCCCGTGGAACCGCAGGTAGGCCCGATCGGAGGTGACGGCCGGATCTGCGGCCGGCAGGCCCCGCAGGCGCGGCATATCGGTCATGACAAGGGCCAGGGATCGGCGCCGCATTTCTTCGGTTACGCTCCGCCGTTGCCACTCGGCATTGCGATATTCGATGAACAGCGGGGCCGACGCGGCGGATAGCTCGGAGGAGAGAGCGTCGAGATAGCGGCGATTAGTCGGCGTGTAGTGGAAGCTGTATGGAAACTGCAAGAGAATCCCGGCGAGCCGCCCGGGCTCGGCAAGAGCGCGGACGGCTTCCGTGAAGCGCCGGGCGTCGTCGCGCCAGGATGCGGTGGGCTCGTGGGTGAGGCTCCGGTGCGCCTTTATGACGAAGCGGAACCCCGCCGGAGTCTTTTGCACCAGTCGAGTCAGGGTGGCGTCGGCGGGCATGCGGTAGTAGCTGAAGTTCAGCTCGGTAATCTCGAAGTCGCGGGCGTAGAAGGAGAGATACTCCGCCCGCGGGGTCCCCGAAGGATAATAGGGACCGACCCAGTCCGTGTAGGAGTATCCTGAGGTACCGATGAGGATGCACCCCACGGGGTGAGCATATCACGTCGGGAAGAGGAAAGACCGGAAGACCGGAAAAGCGTCCTGAAGCCGGTTGAAATTTCGGGGCGTTTTTCGTATATTTGCGTTCCAGGGTGTTTCCGAACAGGCCGTGGGGGGCGGAGCATGTCTGCGCCGTCCGGCTCAGGTCGCCTCGTTTCAAATAATCTGACGACAGCTGTAGGCACATCACGTGAAGTAGGAATCCGGTATGGACGAACGTATCAAGCACATGAGAAACATCGGCATCAGCGCCCACATCGACTCGGGCAAGACCACTCTCACCGAGCGCATTCTCTTCTACTCGGAGAAGATCCACGCCATACACGAAGTGCGCGGAAAGGACGGCGTCGGCGCTACCATGGACTCCATGGAGCTGGAGCGGGAACGGGGTATCACCATTGCTTCGGCGGCCACCAATGTTGAGTGGAAGGGCTACCCCATTAATATCATCGATACACCGGGACACGTCGACTTCACGATAGAGGTGGAACGAGCGTTGCGCGTCCTCGACGGAGCCATCCTCGTGCTCGATTCCGTGGGTGGGGTGCAGTCGCAGACTCTCACGGTGGATCGCCAGTTGCGCCGGTACCAGGTGCCCTTTCTCGCCTTTGTGAACAAGTGCGACCGCACCGGCGCCGACCCGTACAAAGTCCGTGACCAGATCGAGGAGAAACTCGGCCACAATGCCGTCCTCCTGCAGCTGCCCATCGGGCTCGAGGACAAGCTCGTCGGCGTCGTCGACCTGATCTCCATGAAGGCGAACTACTTCGAGGGTACCTTCGGTGAAAAGGTGCGGGAGGACGAGATTCCGGAGGCCCTTCGCGAAGAGGCGGAGCGGCGTCACGAGATGCTTCTCGACGCGGCGTCCATGTTCTCCGACGAGCTCGCCGAGGCGTACCTCGAAGGCTCGCCTTCGATCGATCAGATTCTCGAGGCGGTCCGTGTCGGCACGATTCGCCGGGAACTGCTACCCGTTTATCTCGGCTCGGCCTATAAGAACAAAGGGGTCCAGAACCTCCTCGATGCCATCGTGAACTTCCTGCCGAACCCGGCCGAGGTTACCAATACCGCCCTGGACCTCGACCGCGACGAGGCCGAGGTGCGCCTTGAGCCGGATCCGGAGAAGCCGACGGTGGCTCTTGCCTTCAAGCTGGAGGAGAACCAGTACGGACAACTGACCTACCTGCGAGTGTATCAGGGTAGCCTGCGTAAAGGGATCGAGCTGGTCAACTCCCGTGACAAGAAGAAGATCCGCATCGGCAGGCTCATTCGCATGCACGCAAGCACGATGAGCGACATCACCGAAGCCCCGCCGGGAGATATTGTGGCGATGTTCGGTGTCGACTGCGCCTCCGGCGACACCTTCTGTGAGCCGGGGATCAACTACTCCATGACGTCGATGTTTGTGCCGAACCCGGTGATCTCCCTGGCGCTCGCAGCCAAGGATCGGGCGTCCGAGGAGAACATGAGTAAGGCGCTCAATCGGTTCTCGAAGGAGGATCCGACCTTCCGTACCTATGTGGACGACGAGTCGAACCAGACCATCATTCAGGGCATGGGAGAGCTGCATCTCGACGTCTACGTCGAGCGCATGCGGCGGGAATACCTGGCGAACGTGGAGACCGGTGTCCCGCAGGTAGCCTATCGCGAGACCATTGGGCAGCATGCGGAGTTCGACTATACGCACAAGAAACAGACCGGCGGCGCCGGGCAGTTCGGCCGGGTGGTAGGTTACATCGAGCCCACGTCGGAGTCATATGAGTTCGTCAACGAGATCAAAGGCGGTGTCATACCGCAGGAATACATCCCGGCCTGTGATCACGGATTTCGAATCGCCACCGAAGAAGGCGAGCTCATCGGTTTTCCGGTGATCGGCGTACGAGTGGTCATCAACGACGGTGCCACGCATCCGGTTGATTCCTCCGAGATGGCGTTCCAGGCTGCGGCGATCGGCGCGTTCCGGCAGGTCTACAAGAAGGCCAAACCCCATATTCTGGAGCCGATCATGAAGGTGGTGGTCGAAGGACCTACCGAGTACCAGGGTAGCATGTTCGGCAGCCTGAACCAGCGCCGGGGCATTATCCTGAGCTCATCGGAGAACGGAGCGGTGTCTATGGTAGAGGCGGAAGTGCCGCTGTCGGAAATGTTCGGTTATTCCACGGTTATTCGCTCGCTGACGCAGGGGAAAGCCGAGTTCTCCATGGAATTTCTGAAGTATGCTAAGGTGCCTCAAAGCATCGCGGAAGAGCTGATACAGGAGTATCAGCGCAGAAAGAGCGCGCAGAAGAAATAAGGAGCAGGATACCCATGGTAAAAGCAGAGCTCGTGAAGCGAAGCCCCCTCCGGATCCTCGAGCGGTCCATCCACGGCGGCCTCTCGGCCGGGAGCATCGGCGCGATTGCCTCACCGAAGGGTGTAGGCAAGACGGCGTGCCTGGTCCACATGGCCACCGATCAGTTGTTTCAGAGTAAGCACGTCATACACGTATCGTTTGCCGGGCGAACAGATCATATCATCAATTGGTACGAGGACATCTTCAAGGAGATCGCCCGCAAGCGCAATCTCGATAATGCCATGTCGGTGCACGATGAGCTCATAAGAAACCGCGTGGTCATGAACTTCTCTCAGGAAGGCGTCGGGGCGGATCAGGTGCTGCGCAGCGTGAAGGCCATGATCCACGAGGGCCGCTTCGCCGCGGACCTGATCATTTTCGACGGCTATAGTTTCGCCAAGGGCTCGGTCGATGATTTTCGCAAGATCAAAGCGTTTGCCGCCGAGCTAGGTCTTGCCGTGTGGTTCAGTGCAAGCCTTCCCGACGAGCAGGCCGACGAGCACGGGGTGCCCTGTCTGCTGGGCTCCTACCTCGGTGAGATCGACGTGGTGATAACGCTGAGCCCGGAGACCGGGTATGTGAAGCTCACGCTCGTGAAGGACTACGACCATTACCCGCAGGAGGACCTGCATTTGAGGCTAGACCCGCGGACTCTTCTCATAGCGGAGGGAGACTAGGAGGTATCTCGCAGCTTGTTGCAGGGGGTATGGCAAGCCGACACGGTGAAAGAGATTAGCCGATGGCCCCCGCGCCGAGTGCAGCTTTTTCGGCACAGTGCGCGCAATTCGTCTTAGCGTTGTTCTTTAGGCGGAATCCTGCAACAAGCTCGTCGATACTAAAGTCAGCGCGAGCGCTCGACACCCACCCGAGGACAACCCTCGAAAAGGGGGCACCGGCTGCACCACGGTGAGACCGGTGTACAGATGCGTTGCCCGAAGCGGACGAAAAGCTCGTTGATTGAGGTCCACTCATCCCGGGGAAACTCCTCCTCGAGGCCCCACTCCGTTTGCTCGGGCGTGCGCGTGGAGACGAGGCCGAGGCGGTTTGCAATGCGGTGTACATGGGTATCAACGCAGATCGCCGGTGTACCGAAGCCGAGGCCGAGTACCAGGTTGGCCGTCTTACGTCCCACCCCCGGGAGCTTTAGAAGCTCATCCCGGTTGGTCGGGACCTTACCCCTATAGCGCTCGGTAAGGGTACGGGCAATGCTTCCGATGTTTCTTGCCTTCGTGTTGTAGAAACCTGCCGGGTAAATGAGCTCTGCAATTTCGCCGGCGGAGAGTCGGGCCATCTCCTCAGGCGTAGCAGCTCGTGCGAATAAGCGGTTGCTTGCCGCGGTAGTTACCCGGTCCTGGGTGCGCAGCGAAATCAGCGTGGAAACGAGTATGCGAAACGGTTCGGGATGCCGGCCGGCGATCTCGCTCACCGAAGGCAGCTGTGCCCGGCCGAGCGTATCTCTCAGGGCACGGAGGACGGTGCTCCCGTCGAGGCTATTCCTCCTCGAGGTCTTCGTCGACCGACGGCTCGGCATCGCTTTCGGTTTCCGGTGCGGCATCGGCCCCGGGCCGGGAGTCGGCCCCTTGTTCCGGCTGCTCGCCGGCCGCGGGTTTGGCCGGGTGCTCCGTCTCGAGCTTGTTGAACACGAGCTGTTCGACCTCGGACTTCGGCTTATTCAGGGAAAAGGAGACCTCGTCCACCAGCAGCCGAAGCGCGCTGTCGAAGAGCTTGCGCTCGAGGATGGGCAGCTCCTTGATCTTGCTGCGATGGTACAGGGTGCGCACGACGGTGGCGATGTCGGTGACGCTCCCCTGCTTGAGCAGATCGAGGTTCATCTGGTAGCGCATTTTCCAGTCCGCCGTGACCGGCTCGTACTCTTCGGAAATGAGCTTGAGCGCCCGGTTGGCTTCCTTCCGGGGAACAATGGGCCGAATGCCGAGCTCCTCCGCCTTGTCCACGGGGACCATGACGGTCATGTCGGTGACATCGAGATAAATTACGTAGTACAGGAGCGTGTGACCCTGAAACTCACGCTCCTCGATGGAATCGATTCGCCCAACCCCCTGCAGAGGATAGACGACATGCTGTTTCTCTTGAAACTTCGTTTTCCCGGGCGTATTCGTACTCTTTCCCATTTTCGCTAATATAGCCCGGAAATCGGTGGTCAGTCAAACGGAGCGAACATGCATAAGCCCCGCGCCCGGTTGGGCTTCTTCCTGCTTTTCGTGGTACCGGGGATACCGAAGGATGTGCTCTGCTACTTCGGAGGGATCGCGCCGCTGCGTTTCGTTCCGTTCATGTTCCTATCCATGGCCGGACGTCTGCCCGCGATCGTCGGAAGCACGATAATGGGAGACGCGGCGCGGGAGGGTAACCGGCTTTGTCGGCTAGTCTCTTTGTCCTTGCCGTGGCGTTCTTGGCGGCGGGGTTGTTCTATCGGGAAGGAATCGCCGACACGGTGGAGAAATGGGCTCACGGCCGCGCTGTGAAGCCGACCGGCAACCGGCGGTGAAGGTCTCCGGCAGTGCCGGGAAGCGGCCGACGCCCTGCGAGCTCGAGATACTTGTAAGGGTGGATGTCGAGGGAGTTGGAATACCATCCCTCCACCCGATTGAGATCGATGAGGTTGATCGCCGGCGTGTGACTGACCGGTAGAACCACCGCCGAGTCCAGTAACCGCTGCTCACTCTCGGCGAGGGTCTGGAACCGGCGGTTTCCGGTCTGGCTCATCGAGGTACGAAGCAGCTCGTCGAACTCCTCGTCGGCAAAGCCCGAATCGTTGAGGTTGCTGCGGCTGGTCCACATCTGGAGAAAGGTAAGCGGGTCCGCGAAATCTCCGATCCAGCTGATCTGACCGACGGTGTACTCGTCGTCGGAAAGGGAGTCGAAGTAGTTGTCGTACGCTCTGGTCTCGATCTCCACATCCACATCGAGATGCTCGCGCCAGGATTCCACCATCAGGGTGGTCACCGGATCGGCCTCCGCCCCGCGCGGCATGCGTACGACGATCGGTCCGAGGTCTTCTCCTGCCGGATGGCCCTCCTCTGCGAGGGTTTCGAGCGCATCGTCGATACGTTGCTCGCGAATGCCCTCCACCTCCGGATAGAGGGGAATGGAGGGTACCAGGGTGTCGGCGGGGATGAAGTGCAGGTCCTCGCTGCGCATCTGCTCGAGCGGAAGAAGCCGTAGCAGGGCGCGGCGGACCCGTGGATTCTCCAGTCCGGGGCGGCCGGTGTTGAGAAAGAAGTAGGTGGTGGCAAAGAGTGGATTCACCTGTATCGTATCCTCGTATTTGACGCGCTCGAGGTCCATGCCGCCCGCCACCCAGTCTATCTCTTCGTCGTTGAACGCCTCGGTGATGTCCCCGGGATCATCTCCGAATACGAAGCGCAGCCGGGGGATAGAAACGTTTCGGCGATCCCAGTAGTACTCGTTCTCCTCGAGGACAATCTCCTCGTCGTCGTGACGGTCCATTCGGTACGGACCGTTGGTGATGAGCTCGGGAAGGTCCTCTACATCGTCGGCGGCACGCATGTCCGGATGCAACGCCGAGAAACTGTGATGGCAGAGGATGTCTACGAAATGTGTCGCCGGGTGCTCAAGCTCCACGCGCAGGACGTCGGCGCTTTCGACATAGATACCCACGGTGTCGGGGTCGGTTTCCTCCCCGGTGCGATACTCCTCTGCCCCTTCGATGATATCGAAGAGAAACGAGTAGGCCGAATCATTGCGAGGGTCGACGAGCTCGAGCCAGGTGTCCCTGAAATGCTCGGCGAGCACGGCGTCGCCGTTGGAGTACCGGGCGTCCTGTCGCAAATAGAAGCGGTAGGTGAGGCCGTCCGGGCTGGATTCCCATCTCTCGGCCACGCCCGGGACGGGATCGAGGGTCAGCGGATGATAGCTCACCAAGCCTTCGTACAACGCCGTATAGATCTGGGCCTCGGTTGAGGTGAAGCTCTCAAGCGGATCGAACTGAATCTCGCTGTGGAGGTAGGCGGTAACGAACTCGCTCTCGGTATCCGTTTCGCTCTGTTGGTTGCCCGGCCTCTGGCCTTCGTCGTTCCCTTCGTCCTGCGCCGAGGCAGAGACGGGTAGAACCGCAAGCAGAACCCCGACCCATATGGATGCGTTCGGCAAAGCCTTCATGCAATCTCCGGTCTCTACTATAGCAGCTTCATCGCCGCCGTGAAACCGTCGCCGCGTCGGCGGTTACATCCCTCCTCGCTCATCGATCCGGCCATACCGATCGATCCGGGTCACCAGCCGCTTTAGTCCCTCCCGAAGGGCCTCCGGCTCCTTGAGGAACGAGACGACGAGCGCGGTCTCGGCGTCAATATCGTAGAGGTATCCCGGATGCGTGTACACCCGCGCCTCCCGCACCAGGTCCTCGGCCAGCTCCGCGTCGTCCAGGCGCTCGCCGCCCCGTACGCGAAGGACGCAGTGGATGCCGGCGGTAGGGAGGACCGGTTCGAGTCGACGCGAGCGCTCGAGAACAGAGAGGCAGAGGTGACGACGGCGGTCGAGCTCGGCGACCATGTCCCGGCGAAACGCGGCCCCCTCCTCGAAGAGGGTGGGGAGCACCGCCTGGGATACGCTCGAGGCATTGAGATACATGTCATTGGCGATTTCCAGCACCGAAAGGAGTTCCTCTCGAAGGTCCGGCGGCCCCGTCACGAGCAGCCAGCTGAGCTTCAGATCGGGACAGGCGAACATCTTGGAGACCCCGTTCAGGGTAATGCAGAGCACATCCTCGGCCCGCTCCGCCGGTAAGGTGTGCGGAGGCTCCGGCGCATAGACGAACTCGCTGAAAACCTCGTCGAAGAGAAGGGGAATGCCGCGCTCCCGCGCCGTGCCCAATAGCCGATCGATGCTCTCGTTGTCGAGTCGGGTGCCCGTAGGGTTGTTCGGCGATATGGCCACCAGGAGGCCCACACGTTCCGAAAGCGCAGCAAGAGATCGGGGGTTCGGTTGCGCACGGTGGTCGAGATCGAGGTCGTAATGCTCGACCTCCAGCTCGTTGAACTCGGCTATGAACTCGAACAAGGGGTACACGGGTCGCGGAAGGGCCACGCTTTGGTTGCGTTCGAGCATACGGTTGAATACCAGGTTGTACCCCTCCGAAGCGGAAGCGGTAACGATGAGCTGCTCGGGGCTTACCGGCAGCCCCCGTTCCCGGTAATGCCGAGCGACGGCTTCTCGTGCGGTCGGACTGCCGCGCGGGTCGGGAGCGTAGGGACGGGAGGACGGGTAATCGGCGAGCGCACGCGAGAGGATGTTTGCGGGAAATAGCAGGCCGTTTCGGTGAAAGTTGGTGTCGATCAGATCTATGAACTCCGGATCCTCCTCGGCTTTCTCGCGGGCGATCTCGAGTGAGGTCTTCTCGGTGACATGATGGTGGATGTGTTCGTGTTCTTCGTCGTGCCCGTGCTCGTCCCTGTGCTCGTCCTCGTGCATGGCGGGCTCCGAGTGTATCACGCTGATGCTTGACCGGGACAGCCGGTTTCACTACCGTTGAGCCATGAAAAGAGCGTTCGCATGTGTGCTCTTCGCGCTTCTTACCGCCGCGATTGGCTTTGGCCAAGAGATCTACGATTGGGAGACGGACCTGGAGGCCGGGCTGGAGCGGGCGGCCGAGGAAGAGAAGCACGTCTTGCTCTACTTTGCGGGCTCGGACTGGTGCGGTTGGTGTATCCGGTTGAAGGACGAAGTTCTGGAAACCCGACCGTTTCGCCAGTTCAGTGAGCAGAACCTCGTCCCCGTGTTGATCGATTTCCCCCGCACCCGGCGGCAACCGGAGCAGCAGGAGTACAACCGGGAGCTCGCCGAGCGCTACGAGGTCGAGGGGTTCCCGACCATCTTCCTCCTCACCCCGGAGGAAGAGGTCGTGTTGGAGACGGGATATCGACAGGGGGGACCGACCAACTACGTCGAACACTTGCGTCAGGCGCTCGAGCAATAGCGTACGGGAAGATATGAGCATTACACGTCGGCACGAACAGAAGTACCACGAAATCTACGAGAAGACTCTCGACCAGTTGGAATATCGTCTGCGAAACGAGGCGGATTTCTCCGTGGAGAGCCTGCGTCGGCAGTTGGAAACGTTCTACGTGGATGAAGGAAACGATTGGGCGGGCCGCGGGCTGCCCGGTGAAGTGGTCAAATCCGCGACCATAGCGGCCACCGAGGCGTTTCTGATGCGCCTCGACGACTCCGATTCCGCCCGGGACGGAGCCCCGGACGG
>JBKHEN010000033.1:0-22899 GCA_046540795.1 Spirochaetaceae bacterium
CCGACGACCGTGGCACCGACCGGAGCGCCGCCGAAGGCATCTCAGAGCCCCGCGTTCGCATCGCCTGGAAGCCCTATGACGAGACGGCCGCGGAGGGCTCCACGGCCGTGGTGACCCCCGAGGGCGGCTCCACGGCCGCGGGGCAGCAGCCTGCCGAGGACTTGCTGCACCGCGACGAGGCCGAGGCATACTACGTTGCCCGGAGTATCCGGGACGCCATCCGCGACGGCACGTGGCGAGCACGCGAAGAGGCCGGCGGCGAACGGCCCGCCGGCTATGACGACGTCGCCATCCTCATGCGATCGACGAGTAATCAACGCCATTACGAGCGCATGCTCCGGCTCTTTAACGTGCCCTATACCACACAGAGCGTGCGCAGCCTCTTCGAATCGGCCCCGGCCTACGACGTCTACCACGTCCTCCAACTGTGCGTGCACCCCGAGGATCGCGCGGCGTACGCGGCAGTCCTGCGTTCTCCGTTCGTAAACGTTTCCGACGACGCCCTTGTCCGACTCCTGCTCGCCGGCCGGCCGCCCTTCACACCGGAGGCGGCCGCCGGTCTGGGCGCCACGGACGCGGCGCGTTATCGACGCGGCGTTGAGCTCTTCGGCGCGATATCCTCTCGGGTGGATGAGGAGCCGGTCTCACGGATCATCGCCGACCTGTGGTATCGCTACGGCTACCGGTATCGTCTGCTGGCAAAGCCCTCGCTCCACCCCTATCTGGAGCATTTCGATCATCTCTACGAGCTCGCCCGCTCGATGGACCACCTGCCGGCGGCGATGTTCGTGGAGGCGGTGCGGGACCACCTCGGTGTCTACGGACGGCGGCGGGAGCTCGAGGTGGTGCGCGATGAGCAACGGGGTGTCCAACTTCTGAGTATCCACAAGGCCAAGGGACTGGAGTTTCCCGTCGTCGTGCTTGCAAACACGGGAAACACCGGTCGCAACAGCGGGCTCGGGGCGCAACCGTTCTACCTGAGCGAGCGATTCGGGCTCACCGCAAGCATGCCTGGGGCCGACTCACGCTTGTCCGCCGGGCAGCGGGTGAACTATTTCTATGTCGAGGGAGAACGGGAGAACGATGCCCGGGAGCTCGCCGAGCTCAAGCGGCTGCTCTATGTGGCGCTTACCCGGGCGGAGTCGCATCTTCTGGTCACGGGCGTCTTTCACGAGAAGAATCGCAATCGATCGGACCACCTGCTGAACCAGCTGATCGGGGCCGCGGGGCTCGACCCCGATGCTCCGGCCGGCCGGACACGGGTGGGAGAGGCCGCCGTTGAGACGGAGCTCATACCCGATGTGCCGCGCTCGGCTACGTTCCGGCCGGCGACCGCGCGGCGGGGTACGGATCCGGAGGCGGTGCTCGCGGGATACCGTGGGGCGCCGCTGATCGAGCGGTCTGCGCCGCGCCGCGAAGTCACGGTAACGGAGCTCGCCGAGCGCCTCGAAGGGGGTGGCGCCCCGGCGGCGGATCTCCGCCGGCCGAGCCCCGAGCAGCAGTGGGTCGAGCTACCCGCGGTGGCGTGCGAGGAGCTCCTACAGGAACAGGATCTCTTCGACTTCTTCGGCTCCCTTACGCATCATCTCATCGAGCTGATGCTCCAGTCGGGACAGCAGGTGAGCGCCGGGGCACCGGTCACACCCCCGAGCCCGGAGATCCGGGAGTTGCCCGCGGGGCTGCGCCGGGAGGCACATCGCCGCCGCCTCGGCGAGGAGGACTATCGCCGGCTGCTCGAGTGCGCCGGTGAGCCGGCCGCCCGGTTTCTCGCCTCGTCGTTCGCCTCGCGGCTTGTGTCGATGAGAATCGAGACCGAGGTGCCTTTCGTGCTCCACCGCTCGGTAGCCGGTCGGGACCTTCTTGTCCGGGGACAAATCGACGTGCTCGCCGAGGCCGACGACGAGGCCGAGGACGACGGGGCCGAGGACGAAGCGGTAGTGGTGGATTTCAAGACCGACCGCCGTTACCGACCCGGCGCGCATCGCGCGCAGCTCCTTCTCTACCAGGAGGCGGCTCGAGAGCTTACCGGTCGTAGCGTCCGGGGCTATGTGTATTATGTGCGCGACGGCCGGCTCGAGGCGGCTTCGAATACCATGTAGCGGTAACGCACCAGGCCGGACCGCAGCGCCGTTTGCAACGCGTCACCGCCGTTCAGGTTCTCCCAGAAGGCTCCCCTGAGGCCGAGGAGCCTGATCGCCGGGACAAGGGCGTGGATGAGCCTGTCCCGGGGGCGCTGCATTTCCACGTGTGACGTGAGGTCCTCGGTGCGGAGGAGGGTGAGCCCCGAAGCCGCCGCCGCGCTTGCAAGTTCTTCGAGAGCCATGAGCGTGCGGACGTGCCAGCCGGCACGAAATCGGTCGAGTAGGTGCTCACAGGAGCGGGTTCGCCTCCTCGAGCGGGGAGGATCCGCCTCCCCTCCGCCGGCCGCGCCGTCGCAATTCCGGGAAAGCCCGGGGGCCTCGCCGAGGGTATCGTCGCAAATGACCAGGCGTCCGCCCGGCCGCAGCACGCGGGCCGCTCCGCCGAGCACCACGCGGGGGGCGGCAGCATGAACGAAGGACTCGATCATCATTACGAGATCGACACCGCGCCGGGGCAGGCGCTCCCGATAGAGTGCGGGATCGTCCATGTCGTCGAGCCGGAATGCGGCGGCCGATCCACGCTTCCGAGCCCTGCTTGCCGCAATGTCGCGTTGCACCGGGCTGTTGGTGATTCCGATGTAGACTCCGGGGCGCCGCCGTTCGAGAAACGCAATGCTACCGCCCACCCCGCATCCGAGGTCGACGACGACCGGGGTGGAGCCGGCCGACCGAGCGCCCTCGACACCGTCTCCGTCCGCACCCTGGCGCTGCCGATCACCGAGAACCTCGTGAAGGTCTCCGAGAACGAGCCTATCGGTGTAATGGACCGCGTGCTCCAGGCGGCGTGTGCCGGGACTCCATATCGCCCGGTGAATGGCGCCGTCTGCGGAACCGCGTCCGAAACGGAGGAACCGGGATGTGTTTGTATCGTAATAGCGCGCCGTGTCGTCCGGCATCACCGTCGCACCAGGAAACGCGGAGCCCGGCCTTTATCGAGTCGGTTCACGATCCTCGTCTTCGGTATGGAGGCAATCCCGGCAGATTCCGTAGAACTCCACCCGGGCCGATTCGAGACGATGACCGTCCACCGCGTCGGCCTGCTCCTCATAGCCGCCGAGTGTCGGCATGGGCAGGTCGAATATGCGACCGCATTTCCTGCAGAGGAAATGAGCATGGTGCTCATCCTCCGCCTCGAAGCGATCGTAGGAGCTGCCGAAGTCGAGCTTCCGGACGTAGCCCTGCTCCACGAGAATGGAAAGGTTGCGGTACACGTTCCCGAGGCTGACGGTGGGGAACTCCGTGCGGAGCTGATCGTAGAGCCACGTCGCCGTGGGATGCTTATTCGTATTCTGAAGCAACTCGAGTATGCGGTCTCGCTGTTTGCTGCGACGGAGTTTTCTGGTCACGGTTATATCCTAAGAATGTCGGTCGAGTTCGTCAATCTGAAAATCCGCTACGGGTGTGCACCCTAAAAAAAAGGCCCCGATCGGTAAGAAACCGACCGGGGCACGGTGGGGCGGGGCAGTCATTTTGAACCGGAACACCGATCGATGACGGCTATCTATTCAACCGCCGTACCTCGTACTTCGATGGTTCCCCAGTTCACGAAGGGAACGAACATCGAAAGCAGATAGTCCATTCCGGTGAAACCATAGTCGATCTCGAGTTCTCGAGCTGCCGTTGCATCTACGCCCGACAGCTCCGGCTCTATCATAGCGTCCAAGTTCTCCCAATGCTTGTCACCAAAGGTGACCAACTCGGGATGAATGAAATAGATGAAACCTTCGGAGGTTTCAAACGAACCCGCCGAGGAACCTTCCATCTCGCCGTAGGCGAGCTGACCGCTATCCGACGCAAACGTAGTCATGCATCCGGAAAGCACGAGCACCGCTGCAAGCAGCGTGAGCCCAATAATGAGTTTTGCCTTCATACAACTAACCTCCTTCGTCAGTGGATGAACTATTTCGTGCCCCGCTTCGGTGACAGGCACCTATCGGGTATCCGCCCCGGAGCCCCGGCCCCATGACTCAATCATTATCATCACGTTCCATCGGAAACACACCTGTCATGATACCCACCGACACCAGCGCTTCGCCTCTGTGTGTCATGCCCGCTCCCACCGACAGACCGCCGAGAGGACCCACGGGCAGGAGCCCGACGATCGAGGCTTCGGCAGTAAGGCGGGGTTCCCGCGGAAACGAGGCTACCACGTCTCCTATAAGAAAGAGCCCCACGCTGCGGCCGTCGGCGTACGTGAAGCGTTCGAAGATAGGAACTTCCAGACCCGCCGAGAGGTATACAGGACGCTCGGGCTCCCAGCCGGCTCCGACGCGAACCCGGGGACGTCGCACCCCCGGAAACCCGTAGGTGAAGGCTGCCCCCGCCCGGCGTGGAGAGAACCGATTGAAAAACTCAATATCGTCGTCGAGGTCGAGGAAGCTGTAGTACTCGTAAGATACTCCGAGGAAGTGGGATTCATATAGATCCTCGGCTGAGTTACTCGCGGCCTCCGCGGGTGCGGGCAGTGAAAGAAGGAGTCCTCCAACCGACACAAGCAGGAGGATGAACTTGTACGGACCATATACGATGCTCAATTCTTCTCCCGTCTCACCGCTTGTGTACGAGCCCCACTGTATCACATTTGCATAGGTTCGCCAATAAGCTTGAGTGCAGAACTTAAGCTTCGACCCGACCAGGATGCCGGTTTCCGCTTCTCGGGGTCAACGTTGATTCGGATCTATGCCCATGCTACTATGCCGCCGTGGACGAAGTAGTAGAGCAGGGTTTCCGTCCGGAGATCGACGAGACCGTCGGGACGCTCAATCGAATGGTGTCGGAGCTTGCCCGGGTCATCCGGGGCAAGGAGCCTTTTCTCAAGCAATTGGTGAGCTGCCTGGTAGCCGGGGGACACGTGCTGATCGACGATGTCCCCGGATTGGGAAAGACAACCGTTGCCAAGACGCTTGCGCTCCTCATCTCCCGTGACGAGCAGGACGGGGATCCGGTTGCCTTTCGACGGATTCAATTCACCCCGGATCTGCTCCCCTATGATATAACCGGCGTGGATGTGTTCGATCCGAAAACCCGGGAGTTCGTCTTCACCCCGGGGCCGGTATTTGCAAACATCGTGCTCGCCGATGAGATAAATCGCTCAACGCCGAAGGTACAGTCCGCGCTGCTCGAGGTCATGGCGGAGCACCAAGTGACGGTGGGCTCTCGAACGCACGCCATGGACGACTTGTTCCTGGTACTCGGGACACAGAATCCGGTGGAGATCGAAGGCACGTATCCGCTGCCGCTTGCGCAGATCGACCGGTTCCTGATGCGGTTGCACATCGGGTATCCGGACCCGGAGGTGGAGCTGGACATCCTCGCGAGCAATCCTTCGGAGAGTATCATGCCCCATATTCGACCCGTATGCTCCCGGCGTGAGATTCTATCGGCCCGCTCGGTATCCGAGGCGGTGTACTGCGATCAACGGCTGATGCGGGCGGTGGTAGGTATTGCCGCGGCTACGCGGGATCATGATGCGGTGGAGTACGGGGTTTCGCCGAGGGGGAGTCTCATGATGCTGCGGGCGGCGCGAGCTTACGCCCTGGTGCGGGGGCGTTCCTACGTCATTGATCAGGACATCGTGGACCTCGCCGCGCCGGTGTTTGCGCATCGGATCAAGCTCAGAGACGCGAGCGTCGACCCACGACAACTCGTGGACGGGGTAGCGCGTGAACACGTCAAGAGGGCTCATCGCTAGGTTACTACCCTTCACACCGAAGGGATGGGTGTTTCTCTTCCTTGCGGCGGCGTTGCTTGCGGTGGGTGTCCTGCATTCGGAGCTTGCCACACTGTTATGGGGCACGGGCTTCGGGGTGCTGATCGTGTACACGGCGCTCGGTGCATCGGCGTTTCGGCTGGTCCTTGCCCGACGTTTCGCCGCGGAATCGGCCGGAATCGGCGCGTGGATCGTACCGGCCCGGGTGCGCCGGGGCGAGCACGCGGCGGTCAAGCTCCGAGCTCCCTTTCCGCGGCGACGCTTGCCCGCGATCCGGCTGTACGTGGCCGCGCACCTTGAGTGGAACGGCCGGCAAGCGGCAAGGGAGGGCGTCGTCCCGGCCGGCGCCGACGCTCCGGAGGTCGACTGTACGACGTACCGGCGCGGATGCTATCGGCTTGAGCGTCTGGAGGCGGTGGCGGCGGACCTGTTCGGTTTCTGCAGGGCACCGGTTCCGATGCCGGCTTCAGGGACGCTGACCGTCGTCCCCGACCCGGTGGACGCGCGGGTCACGCTGCGCGCGAGCGGTGCGGGCGGGGAGCAGCGGATCCACACCGTCACCCGGCATCGCAGCGACGAGCTCTTCGAGACGCGGCGCTACGTACCCGGCGACGATCCCCGCAGGATCAACTGGAAACTCTTTGCCCACTGGAACGAGATGCTCGTGCGTATCGGCGAGGAGGTGCCGCCGCCGCGATCGAGGCTCATGTGCTATCTCTACACCGGGCCGGCGCCCCCGGGGGTGCGAGGGCCGGCGGTGAAGGGGGCGCGGGCCCCGGCGGCGGAGCGCCGGCTCGACGAGGCGGTGTCCGTGTATGCCGGGGTCTGTCGGTCGCTCCTCCGGCAGGGAGCGGCGGTGACCTACGGGTTCGGCGGTACCGCGTCCCGAGGTACGATCTCCGCCGGAGGGGTGGACGAGCTTCTCACCGACCTTGCCGGAGCGGACTGGGACGAGGGCCGGCTGCCGGGCGGGGAGCAATTCTCCCGGCGGTTGCCGGTGGTACTGGTGCTCCCCGCGCGCACCCCGGGCGTCGAAGAGCTCCTCGCCGCGGTACAGCGTCATACACGGGTGGTCGAGACGATTGTGGCCGAGGCGGACGCCGGAGACGCCGGCGAGCCACGACCCTTGTGGAGGCGGCTTCTGCTCACCGGCGGCCCCGATGAAGCGCAGGCGACGGAGACGGCGGTGGTGGCGCCGGAGACTCCCGAGACGCCGGAGACTCCCAAGACGCCGGAGAGGCACCGATGAGCCGCCCACGGAGTCTGTACGCATTGCGCCCGCGGGATGAGCTTCTTCTGTTTGTCCTGCATCTACTCGGAATCGGCTTCTTGGCCTTTCACTACCGGCGCTATGTGGCGGAGCTGGTCTCCTTCCCGGTTATGGGCATGATCATCGTGCTCGCTGCAGCGGCGGCCTACGGGGTGCGGCGCGCCGGGCTGCGGGGCTGGGTTGCGCTTGTAGCGTTCGGTGCCGTGGCCGTACTGCTTCGGTATGTCGGGGTCGGGGTGCTCGGCGTTTTACAGAGCGCGGGCTCCGGTGAGGCCGGGGGCTTCTCCCGCCTCGGCAGCCCCACGATCGCGTTCGATCGCGCTTTCACCGCATCCCTTCCGGCGGCGGCGGTGGCGTACGCGTTGAGTGTTGCGGTCTTGCGGCGTCCCCGATTGTACGCGTGGCACCCTGCGCTTCTTGCTCCCCTGGTGGTGGCGATGTTTTGGAGTCAGGGGCCGTTCAACGTAACGATGTTCTCTCACCCGACGCTCCTGGCCGTCACGGTGAGCGCTTTTCTGCTGGTGGAGCTCGCGCTGGTTGTCGCGGCGGGACTCGTATTACCGAGGGCCGCGACGTCGGCGCAGAGCGCGACGGCCGCCGCGAGTGTCGCATCAGGCGGGCCGAACGCCGCGCATCCGGTGACCGTCTCGTTGACGCGGCGGTTTCACCGAGGAGAGCTGGGAGCACTAATGCTCCTGCTGCTGCCGCTCTTACTCCTGGTATTGTTCCTCTTCCTGGAGCGCTACAGCGAGGCGTCCACCAGTCAGGGGGGCGGATTGATCCGGCCGACGCTGTTCCGATTCGATTTTGCCGACTACGTGAATCTCGAGAGCGAAATCTCGTTGAGTCGGGATTTGGTGCTTCTCTATCGGGAGGAGACCGAGACCGAGCGGCAGGAACGCGTTCTGCGAAGCGGCGACCGGCTGCTTCGCCGCTTCGTGCTCGCCGGCTACGATCCCGGCCGCGGCTTCTATGCCGAAGAGGACCCTCACGGCGAACGAGAGCCGCGGTCCCTGGGCGAGGAGCCGAGAAGTCTGAGCGATCCGGGACATGCGCTGCGCTCGAACCTGCGGCAGGAGTACTACCTGGTGAATTTCGACCCCTCCTCGCTGCTTGCGGTGAACTATCCGGTGGAGGTGGCGCCCTACGAGAACTACAGCGACTCCTCCTTTTCACGCATCTACGAGGTGGAGAGCCGAGCAAGCGACGCGCCGAGAGAGGCGCTTACGGACGCGCGCGTCCCCCGTCCGCAGGCGCGGGAAGCACCGGGAGAAGCCGTCTCCGAGCAGTGGTACCGGTTTTACACCGACTACGGGGGGAATGAGCGACTCGCGGAGCTCGCCAGAGAGGTAACGGGCGATGTCGACGGCGACTATGCCGAGGCTCGCGCCCTGGAGCAATATTTCCTCGACGAGTACTACTACTCTTTGCGTCCCGGGGTGGCACCGGACGGAAACCAGCTGGAGCACTTCCTGTTCGAGAGTCGGAAGGGGTACTGCTCCTATTTCGCGTTTTCCATGGCCCTCATGGCCCGGAGTTTGGGGCTCCCGGCCCGCGTGGCCGTGGGCTTTTTCGTCGAGCCCCGGATGTCGGTGATGGACTACTACCCCGTCCGGGCGGACATGGCCCACGCCTGGGTCGAGATCTACTTCGAGGACTACGGCTGGATCGAGTTCGATCCGACTTCTACCACCCTTGCGCCGGGGGAGGATTTCGAAACGGACGTGGGCATGGATATGGATGAGATTTCCGCTCTCCTCGAGGAGCTGCTGAGCCGTCGGAATGAGCTCGGCCGCGCGGGGCGGGAAGATCGGGACAATGCGGAACACGGTGAAGAAGGGGGCGGTGGAATGGCCGCCCTGTACCGCTTCCTCCGGCGTTCCTGGCCGCTTGTGCTCCTCGCCTTCTACCTTTTGATCGTCACGGCTTACCGCCTGCGACCGTGGCTCCGGGCTACAGTGGCACGGGATTATCGGGGACGCGTGCAGGGACGGTTTCGAGCCATGCTGCGGGCGCTCGCGGCGGCGGGATTCCGCGCGGGCCCCGGCGAAACTCCGCGCGAGTATGCCCTGCGGCTGAGCTATCGACACGGGGTCAGCGCGGTCGGGCTCGTCGATCTGTATCTGAAAGCCATGTTCGGCGAGAGTTTCCCCGAAGAGGAATACCGTCGTTACCTCGGTGCGGAGTCTCGAACGCGGCGGTCACTGCGGGAGGTGACGCCCCTGTGGCGGCGGATCCTGGGGTTTCTCGCTCCGTATCTGAGGGTAAAGCCCGCATCACGCGCGGGTGCCGACACCGTGGCCGAAGGCGGGGCAACGTGAGGAGGATGAATCCCCCCGTAACCGCGCAAGCCTCCGAAACGACCGAGACCACCACGACCGGAGTCGAACGGCCGGGGCGGGGAACGCTAAGATCGGTCCCCGGCATCCTGGTGCTCCTGGTGCTGGTGCTCTCGGCGCTTTCGGCGGCAATCGTGTCCGGCCAGACGCGGGCCGATGAGGCCGAGCGGGACGCGGATTGGTACGCCGCCCGGGCGCTCGAGGCCATAGAGGCGGAGAACTATAGTCGGGCGGTGAGCCTGCTCAAGGAAGGACAGGAGCACTATCCGGAGACCCTTCGTCTCTACTCCATGCTGGGTGATCTCTACTTCGACGAGGATCTCTATCGACTGGCCCTCTCGGAGTATCGAGAAGCCGAACGGATCGACCCGACGGACTTCGCGGTTCTCCACGGCGCGGCGCTCTCACTGGGTAGGCTGAACGAAAACGAGGAAGCGGTACGGTACCTCGAGCGCGTGCTGGAGCTGTATCCCGACAGCCCGGAGGTCACCGCCGATCTGGGGTGGATGTATTTCAAGACGCACCAACTCCGCAAGGGTGAAGAGCTGCTTCTCGATGCGATAGAGCGATATGGTAACGAACGGAGTCTTACCATGACCCTGGGCACGATCTACGCCGATATGTATCGCTACGAAGAGTCCCGGGAGTACTATGAGCGCTCCATCGAAAGCGCACTGGAGGACGGACAGGACTACTTCGCGGCCGTGGCATACTATAACCTCTCTCTGTTACAGAAGGCGTTCTACCGGTTCAACGGAGCCATGGAGAGCACGGATCGTTCCCTCGAGCACGCGCGCCGGGGGACGGGGCATCTGGCCAAGGGTGAGCTGTATGAGATGCAGATGGAGTTTCGACGGGCTCACGAGCAGTACATGAAAGCGTACAACCTCGATGAGGAAACGCCGCTGGCGAAGCTCGACCTGGCGGCGTTGTACCGGACGTTCGGTCGGCTGGATGAAGCGTTGGCCTATGCGCGCAGCGTCTACGAGTCGGAAGATCTGCACTGGATGTTCAACTTCGGGATCGACGAGCGCCGGCACCGTATGGAGCTTCATGATTTACTCGGTGCGATCTACCGCGGAAAGGCCCGGGTGTCGGCACGCACTCCTGCCGGCTCACCGACGGAGTGGCTTGCCAATACGGTTGCTCGAGTGCAGTATGCGGTCCGTGCCTGGTATCATGAGATGAGCTTCCGCCGCATCGCCGTGGATGTGGGACAGTCTTACCAACAGGCGGGAAGCGAGCTGGACGCTCACTGGACGTACTTTCGTGCTCATGAGCGCTATCGTCGCGTTGCCTACGCGCATCTCGAGCGGGCCCGGGAGCTGGAAATCGACGTGATCCCTGAAACCGAGCCGCTGTACCGGATGCATGCCGGGGAACTGACGCGGGATCCCGAGGCCATTTCCCGGGCCGTGGAGGCCATGCATCCCCGCTGGGAGCGCTCGAGCATCGCCCGCGGTCTGCGGGAAGCGGCGCTCGCCTTCCGTGAGCAGGGACGTCATCGTGAAGCCGATGCCGCCGCCGTAGAGCTCTATGGCATCAATCCCGGCGGCCTGCGACAACACGGGGTCGATCTTCCGGTGATGATCTCCACCTCAGCCGTGGACGATGCCGGCGAGCGGCGCCTGCGCAGGCGCCTCGCCGACGCCGGGTTCCGACCCGTAGGGAACGGCGGGGAGACGCCCTACACCCTCGAGATCGAGGCATACGAAAACGGACGCATCGGGTACCGGCTACTGCGAGAGGGTCGACCGGTCCGGGCGGACGGTCTCGACGTCGGTCTCGACGGCGACGGCGGTGCCGCCGCGGTAGCCCGGGGCGTAGCGGCGGCCGTGTTCCGGGTCGAATAGCGGCACGGTTCTCGACACCACGGTCCTCGCGCGGCGGCTCAGATCCCCTCGTCCTCATCGAGGTAGCCGGCTCCCGCACCGTTCAAGCCGCCTTCCGAGACACCGAAGCATTCACCTTCGTCGTTGCCGTGGGGCTCTACGTGAACCACGACGTCGTATACGTTGGGTACGAGCCTGCGAATCATGTCTTCGGTGCGCTGCGCAATCCCGTGGGCTTCCACGACGGTGATATCGGGGGCGACCTCGATGTCGAGATCGATGACGTAGAGATGACCAATGTGCCGGGCGCGCACCCGATGCGGGTTTTCGGCCTCCGGGATCCGTGCCACCGCATCGAAGACCCGGTCGTACACCCTGGTGGTGTGGAGACCGTCCATGAGCTCTGTGTTGGACTCCATGAAGATCTTGAACGCCACGCGAATGATCCAGGCGCTCACCACGAGGGCGGTTACCGAATCGAGCACCGGCATGTCGAGCAGGTGCGAGGCCGACAGGCCTGTAAGAACGGCCACCGAGATGAGCACGTCGTTCTGCATGTTCTTGCCGTCGGCGATCAGCATGGAGCTGTTCACGTGCCGTCCGACCGAAATCTTGTAGTAGGCAAGAAAGATCTTTGCCGCGATGGAGACGACCGTGACGTACAGCGCAAGGGGAGAGGGGAGTTCGGTGGGGGAGTCTTCTATGATATGATGCACTGCCGAGATGATCAGCTGGGCACCGGCGAAGAAAATGACGAACGATAGGAACCTGGTCGCGATGGTGTCGGCCCGGGTGTAGCCATACGGAAAGCGGGCGGTGGGGCGCCGAGCGGCTACCCGCGCGCTGAACAGGGTGACCAGGGAGGTTACGATATCGTTTGCCGAGTCGATCCCGTCGCTCACCACGGCAAAGCTTCCCGCAGCGACCCCGGCGCCGATCTTCAAGGCGGAGAGCAGGCCGTTGCCGATGATACCGATCCACGAGGCACGCTCGATCAGCGTCGATCGATCCCGCTCGATACTCTCTTCCGAGAAGAGCCTCTTGCTCATTTGAACCCTTCCAGTACCGCACCGAGGTTGTTGGACACCCGCGCAATGTAGGCGTTGAGATCCGTCGGTTCCGCTCCCTCGGGGACTCGGGTGGGGAAGTTTGTCCGCGCTTCTTCCAGGATTTCGTCGGTGATGAACTCGGGGATGGGCGTCGCTGCGGTGAGCGAGGAGGTCGGCGCCGGGACGAGGTACGCGTCGGCGATCTCGGCAAAGGAGACGGCTCCATGACCGTAGGCCATGTCGGTACGCTCAACGGGATAATCCGCCAATGGCGTGCCGGCCACGGGGAAGCCGACGCGTCGCCGGTCTTCCGGTAACTCATCGAGCAAGGCGTCGATCAACCCGTCGGCGGCGAAGGTGAGCCCGTTGCGGCTTCCCTCGTGCGGCCACGGACCGTGGAGATAAACAGTCGTGATATCCTCACCGAGCTCGGCCTCGAGCAGGTTTCCGGCCCTCTCGGCATCTTGAAATCCCAGGTCCGCCATGCGTTCCACGTAGGCGAGGTCGTGAAGCTTGGCGAGCGCATGCCGTGCCCCGGCATAGAGTAGCAGGGGGCCACCCGTTTCTCGAAGGGCGGCGAGCGCCCTATCGGCCATGTGCCTGTCCGGCTCTCCGTCGGGAAACACGAGGCGCCCGAGCTCGGCTCCCTGCGGACGTTCCTCCTCCGGAAGCTGTAACGGCCGTCGGTTTCGCCGTGCGTCGAGACCGATGATCCGCACCCGCTCCTTCTCGGGACGCCGGCGGTTGGCTTGCCACGCGGCGCGAAAGACCTCGGCATACTCTTCATAGCCCCAGCTCGGCAACCGGTGAAAGAGAATTCGGTGAACCGCTTCCTCGTCGTAGTCCGGAGCGCGGAGTACCCGATCAATCAGATCCTGCTCCTCACTGCGGGCAAAGTCGACGCCGACGGTGTAAACCCCGTGATCCGGGAGATGCGGGATAAGTCCGGCAAGAAAGGCCGGATGCTCGGCGATCTGCGGAAACTCGGCAAGGAACACCACCTTACGGCGAGACAAGAGGTCGAGGACGAGCTCCTCGGGCTTCCGCCCGTGCTCTTCTACGACCGCTATCGCCGCGTCGACTGTTTCCCGCGGTACGGGAGGGCGCCTGCGGGAGAACAGCCGGTTCGCGATCTGGTGAGGATCGAGGACCAATACCGTAACGGCTATCAGGACAAGACCAACGAGGAAGACTCGCCTGTTGGGTCGCCTCATCTCACCTTCGAATATACCGGAAATCGTGCAGCTGTTTCTACAGGGACCGAGGAACACAGATCGGTAGGTTGCGCCCCTCGGCCGGATCCGTCGGCGGCGGTGACGCCTCGTAGTTGTCGGTCGGCGACCGACTTGACCGCCCCCGAGGGCTGTGCTACGCTACCGTCCACCGAGGGAGATCACCTATGACGTACAGTTTCCTGTATCCGGGCCAAGGCGCCCAGTACCCCGGCATGGGCCGAGACCTCTTCGACCACTCGCAAGCAGTCCGCGATCTCTTCGCGGAAGCGGGTAAACATGCCGATTTCGATGTACGGCGGGTGCTCTTCGAGGGAGCTGAGGAAGAGCTCAAGCAGACGAACGTAACCCAAGTAGCCATCACGCTGGTAAATCTGGCGGCCGCCCGCGTGCTCGCCGAGCACGGCATTACGGCGGACCGCTTCGCCGGTTTCAGCCTGGGAGAGTACGCTGCTCTGGTCGATGCGGGGGTGCTCGATGCGGCGGACGTTTTTCCGGTCGTCACCACCCGCGGCCGGCTCATGGAGGAAACGAGCCGCACCCTGGATACCGAAGCCGGGGCTGCAGGGATGGCGGCCGTGCTGGGTCTGCAGTTCGAAACCGTCCGTGATACGATTATCCGGCACGGCATCGAGGACCTCTATCCGGCCATCTATAACAGCCCGGTACAGACGGTGGTCTCCGGGACGGCGGAAGCTCTCGACGCGGCGGAGTCGGTCTTCCGGGAGGCGGGAGCCAGGCGCTTCATCCGGTTGAAGGTTTCCGGACCCTTCCATTGTCCCTTGATGCAGGAAGCACGTGAGCGGTTTGCGGAATTCTTAGCCGGGGTGACCTTTTCGGAGCCACGGAAACCGGTATATTCCAACGTGACAGCCCGACCGGTTTCCTCGGGGGAAGAAGCGCGCCGTTTGTGCCTTGACCAGCTGGTATCTACGGTCATGTGGACGGCGGAGGAACGCCGGATGGTGGCCGACGGCGCCGACGGATTCCTCGAGGTGGGACCCGGCACGGTGCTCGGGGGGCTGTGGAAGGCCTATGTGAAGGCCAACCCGGAGACGGACCTCCAGTGTCACCCGGCCGGGACGATGGAGACCATTGGTGCCCTCGCGACCGAGTGACGACGAAACGAGTCGACAGGAGCAGCCGCGTGTTGATTGATGGAAAGAAGGCGCTGGTTACCGGTGGTTCGCGTGGTATCGGAAGCGGGATCGTAAAGACCTTCCTTCAAAACGGTGCATCCGTATACTACATCAGCCGGAAACCGGGACCGTATCTGGACGAATACAAGCGTCTTGCGGAGGAAAACGGGGCGCAGGTCGTCTTCAAAGAGGGCAACGTCGCCGACGAAGGCACGATCACGGCCACGGTGAAGGAGATTCTCGAAGAGAGCGGCGGCCTGGATATCCTGGTGAACAACGCCGGCGTTGCAAAGGACGGCCTGGTCATGCGGATGTCCGCGGATGACTGGAACGACGTCATGAATATCAATCTTACCAGCGCGTTCTATATCTCGAAGGTGGTGAGCCGCAGCATGGTGAAGCGCAGACGGGGTGCCATCGTCAACGTGACCTCCATCGTCGGGCTGGTGGGAAATGCCGGACAGTCGAATTATGCAGCGTCGAAGGCGGGTCTCATCGGCTTCACCAAGAGTCTTGCCCGGGAGATCGCGGGACGAAACGTGCGGGTGAACGCCGTCGCCCCCGGCTATATCCAAACGGACATGACCGGCCGGCTCACGCCGGAGCAGCAGGAGGGCCTGAAGGCCCAGATCCCGATGGGACGCGTGGGCACTCCGGAGGACGTCGCCAACGTGGTTATGTTTCTTGCCTCGGACCTGGCCGGCTACGTAACCGGACAGGTCATTCGGATTTCCGGCGGCATGGGAATGTAACGGGGGTATGTCGAAGACTGTACATCACCGGGTACGTGAGGAAACGATATGGGAAAGAGAGTAGTAGTTACCGGGCTCGGCGCAATAAGCCCGATCGGCAACAGCATCGACGAGGTGTGGCGTAATGCCTGCGAGGGCAATAGCGGCATCGGGCCGATCACCCGCTTCGATACGTCCGATTACCAGACGAAGATCGCCGCGGAGGTCAAGGATTTCGATCCCGGCGATTACATGGACCGCAAAGAAGCGCGGAAAATGGACTTGTTCTCTCAGTTCGGCGCAGCGGCAAGCCTGTTGGCGCTGGAGGACGCCGGTCTGGATACCGCCGGTATCGAACCCGAGCGTCTCGCGGTCATCATGGGGGTGGGGATCGGCGGATTCGAAACCACCGAGCACTCGTACAAGGCATTGCTCGAGAAGGGGCCGGGACGGGTACCGCCGCTCACCATACCCAAGCTCATAACCAATGAGGGCCCCGCAAACGTGGCCATCCTGACAAACGCGCAGGGGCCCGTCTACGCGGTGACCACGGCCTGTGCCTCCGGCGCGGACGCCATGACGAGCGCCGCTCGATGGATTCGAGACGGATATGGAGAGGTGGCGATTTCCGGCGGCATGGAGGCCTGCATTACCCAGCTGGGGGTGGCCGGGTTTAACGTGTTGCACGCGTTGAGCACGCGCAACGAGGAGCCGGAGAGAGCGTCACGACCTTTCGACGCCGATCGCGACGGGTTCATCATAGGTGAGGGCGCGGGGATTCTCATCCTCGAGGAGCTCGAGCATGCGCGCGCCCGAGGGGCTGCGATCTACGCGGAGCTCGCGGGCACCGCCTCCACCTGCGACGCCTATCATCGGACTTCTCCGCACCCGGAAGGGACCGGTGCAAAGAGGGCTATGCAGCTTGCTCTCGAGGAAGCCGGGATCGGCCCGAGCGAGGTGGACTACATCAACGCCCATGGTACTTCCACCCGCGTGAACGATCCGGTAGAAACGAAGGTGATCAAAGACGTTTTCGGCGATCATGCCCGGAAGGTGGCCGTATCATCGACCAAGTCGGTGCATGGGCATCTGATCGGAGCCGCCGGGGGTATCGAGGGAGTCCTGTCCTGTCTGGCGATTAGGGAACAGTACATCCCCCCCACGGTCAACCTCGACAATCCCGATCCGGAGTGCGACCTCGATTACGTGCCCAACGTCGGCCGCTCGGCTTCCGTGGAGGTCGTTATGTCCAACAGTCTCGGATTCGGGGGACACAACTCGATCCTGATTTTCCGGAAAGTCGAAGACTGAGCCGCCGGGCGGGCCGCTTCCTGCTCCACTATCGTTTCACAAGCCTCTTCCATGGATGTGCGAGCCCGCGCACATTGTCTCCATTTAGGGTGTTGGCATAGTCGCCGTCTCTCGCTATATTGGAGGAACAAAAGGAAATTGAAGACCATGTCGGATAGACCGGTCGTCCTCGTGGCAGACGACAACCACGTGAACCGACTCAGTGTGCGGTGGGTGCTCGGGGAGGAAGATTACGAGATCCTCGAAGCGACCGACGGACGTGAGGCGGTCGATCTCACCTTTGCGCATGGCCCCGATCTCATTCTGATGGACCTGATGATGCCGCGGATGGACGGACTCGAGGCTACGCGCATCCTCAAGGAGCGTGATGAGACCGCGCGGATTCCCATCCTCGTGCTGACCGCCCTGGACGCGGCCGAAGACCGGATCCGCGCCTTCCAGGCCGGGGTGACGGGGTTCCTGAATAAGCCCTTTGACCGACTCGAACTCCTTGCTCATGTGCGTTCCTACGTCCGTCTCTCGATGGTGAACCGCAAGTACGTTCTCTCTACAATGAACACCGTGACGGGACTTCCCAATCGGGGCGCTTTCGGGGAGGCGGCTGCCTCCTGCCGGCGTCCGTGGCTGTTCCTCGTCGGTATGGACGGGATCGACACCATCCGCCGTTTCTATGGTGAATCACGGGCCCAGGCGATGGAGCGGGAATACGGTGAGTACTTAGGTCGGATTGTTGCCGAGCGAGAGGTCAGCGAAGCTCGGCTCTTTCACATCGACAGCGGCACGTTTGCGGTGTTGTACGACGATGCGGAGGGGAGGCTATCCAGAGAAGAAGCGCTCGAGTGGGGCCGTCAGCTGCATCGCCTTCTGTATTCACACGAAATCTCGAAGGACGATGTGCAGTGGGAGAGCGATTTCACGGTCGTCGTGTCCTCGGAGTCCGAAGCGCTCCTCGAGCAAGCGCAGCTGGGCATGGCGGAGGCGGAGCGCAGCCGACGAACCCTGGTATATGCACCGGACGTCGCCGAGGACGCCTACGTCCGCATGGAGAACAATCTCGTGTGGCTCGGCCGTATCCGTCATGCGGTCGCCCAGGAGCGGTTCACGGCCTACTATCAGCCTATTGTAGATAACCGTAGCGGAGAGGTCGTAAAATACGAAGCCCTGATGCGCATGCTCGACGAAGAGGGCAACCCGAACAGCCCGGGGGATTTTCTCCTGGTGGCGAAGAACAGTAAGTACTACGGCGAAGTCACTCGTCAGGTCTTTGCCAGAGCCGTAGAGGAGTTCCGCGAACGTCGCGAGGGCCTGTCGGTGAACCTCTCGGTTCTGGACATCGAGAGCCGCACAACCCGCGGATACATCCTCTCGACGTTGCGTTCCCATCCGGACGTGGCACGGAGACTCACCATCGAGATCGTTGAGCAGGAGGGGCTCGAGCATTACGACCGCGTGAAGCGATTCATCAGCGAGATACGTGAGCTGGGTGCCACGGTGGCCCTAGACGATTTCGGCAGCGGCTACTCCAACTTCGCCCGGGTTCTCGATCTGGACGTGGATTTCGTGAAGATCGACGGAAGCATCGTCTCTCGCATCTGCAGCGATGAGTCAATGTACAACTTGGTACAGGGGCTGGAGTCCTTCGTATCCCCGATCGGCATCGAAATGATAGCGGAGTTCGTTGAGAGCAAGGAAACACTGCTTCGGCTCAAGGAGCTCGGGGTGCGGTACTCTCAGGGCTACCATATCGGACGTCCCTCCCCGGTCCCGGAGCCGGTTCGCCTCGACCTCGGCACGGCGGCGGGCACGGAGACCAGGAAGCCGGTCGGAGTGTGGCCCGGGGCCTATTCCTCCGGAGAGAACTCCTCCTTGGGAGCTCCGCAGACGGGACAGACCCAGTCCTCCGGAAGGGCGTCGAAGGAGGTGCCGGCGGGGATGTCGGCGTCCGGATCACCCTCTTCGGGATCGTAGATGTAGCCGCAGACGTTACACACGTATTTGGTCATCGCACGTCCTCAGGTTTAGTTACCGTAGCTCATCAGGGCCGCCGCTCAGGGCCACTGTACGTCGGTCAGGAGCATGAGCTTCGTTCGCGCACGCTCATCCTCGGGATTCATCTCCAACGCCGTGCGAAGGCTCTTGATGGCCTCGGTGTTGTTGTGCTTGCCTTGATGAGCAACCCCGAGCAAGTAGTAGACTTCCGCAAAGTGCGGTGTCGTCTCCGCCAGCTCTCCGAGGAGCGCGAGCGCCTCCTCGTACTTCTTTCGTTTGATCTTTATCTGGGCGAGATAGTAGTTGGCTATCATTGACTCCGGGGACACCTCCCGGAACGCGGCGAAACCTTGCTCTGCCTCATCGTCGTTGCCCATGAAGAAGTGAATGAGGCCGAGAAAATAGCTGGCCATGGCATGGCTCTGGCTGCGCAGCTCGATGACGGTGGAGAATGCCTGTAAGGCGTCGTCGAGCTTCCCCATCCGGTAGTAGCAGACGCCGAGCTTGTAGTAGGCGATGCCGTAGTCCGGGTTGTGCCGGACGGCCTCATTGTAGAGCTCCACCGAGCGCTCGAGGTTTCCGAGGGAGTAGTTGATATTCCCGAGAACCAACAAAATGAAAGGACTCTCGGGGTAGGATTCCGACAGCGTGAGGAACGCCTGTTGCGCCTCACTCCATTCCCCCGAAAGATACAACCGCATTGCTTCCTGGTACTTCGGATCAGAGTAGTTGAGCTCCATTGTTACTCTCCTGCGTCCCCTTGTGCGTGCAGTGTAATATGGCCCCGTGCCGAATGCAACAAGCTCATCGATACCCCACCTTAGCCGATCATGTTTCGGGGGTCGAGTAGCTCATCCAGCCGCTTCGGATCTACGACGCCCGCCTCGGCGACGACGTCCCGGATTCGGCGGTTCTCCTCATAGGCCTTGTGCGCGAGCTCGGCGGCGCGGTCATAACCGATTTCGGTTGCCAGAGGCGTAACCAGCGCAAGGCTCCATTGGATCCAGTAGTCGGCACGCTCGGCGTTGGCCGTGATGCCGTCGATGCAGCGCTCGGCAAAGGCCGAGGCGGTTTCTCCGACAAGACGAAGCGCGCTCACCGTCTCATAGGCGATGACCGGGTGCATCATATTCAGCTCGAGCGGGCCGTGCCGCCCCCCGACAGTGACCGAAGCGACCTTTCCCTGCAGGTGAGCGCCGACCTGGACGACCATTTCGGGGATGACCGGGTTCACCTTGCCCGGCATGATCGAGCTTCCCGGCTGCAGCGACGGCAGGGTGATCTCACCGAGGGCGCCCCGGGGGCCGCTTGCGAGAAGTCTGAGGTCGTCGGCAATCTTCATGAGTGCCCCCGCGAGCACGTTGACCGCGCCCATGAGCTCCACCTGCGCGTCCCGGGCGGCGATGGCCTCGAAACGGTTTGTCGCGGGGCGGAACGGGATCCCCGTCTCCTCAGCGATGCCGGCGATCGCTTTTCCGGGCATCTCGGGGTGACAGTTGATGCCCGTTCCCACGGCGGTCCCGCCGAGAGCGAGCTCCTCGAGGTTTCCGCTGGTAGCCGCGAGGCGCTCGGCGCACTTCTCGATCTGGGCGGCGTAGCCGGAAAACTCCTGCCCGAGGGTCATCGGAACCGCGTCCTGCAGGTGCGTGCGGCCGAGTTTGACTACCTCTGCGAGCTCCGCGGCTTTTGCTGTGAGAGACGATGCGAGTACCCGCACCCGGGGCAGCGCCGTCTCGAGCTCCAGGCGGTCGGCCACGTGCACCGCCGTCGGGATTACGTCGTTCGATGACTGCCCGCGGTTGACCACGTCGTTGGGGTGGACCGGCGAGCGCGTGCCGAGGGGTTTGCCGAGGAGCTCGTTGGCGCGGTTTGCGATGACCTCGTTGGCGTTCATGTTCCAGGAGGTGCCGCTGCCGGTCTGAAAGACGTCGATCGGGAAGTGCTCATCCCACGTGCCCTCATATACCTCGGAGGCCGCCCGAACGACCGCTTCGGCGAGCTCCCCGTCTATGAGGCCGAGCTCCGCATTGGCACGGGCCGCATGCTTCTTTATGAGCGCCAGTGCGCGGATCATGGAAGCGGGAATCCGCAAGTCCGAAACGCCGAAGTTTTCGACCGCGCGCTGTGTCTGTGCACCCCAGTACGCCCACCCGGGGATATGAACCTCACCCATGGAATCGGATTCCACCCGATAGGTGCCCTCACGTCCTGCCATGGCTCGACCTCCTATATATGGGTGACATAGTCAACAACGGTTGGTATAGTAGCAACGGGAGTCGGAAATGGCAAACATCGGCATCATCGGTAGCGGAAACGTCGGTGCAAACACGGCGTTCTTCATCGCGGAGCGGAACATAGCGCACGTGGTGCTCTACGACATCCAGGAGGGCCTTTCCACCGGCAAGGCCCTCGACATGATGGAAGCGGCGCCCATCCGTGACTACGACGTGCGGATCCAGGGAACCGATCGCCTGGAGCACGTGCTTGCAAACGATATCATCATCATCACCGCCGGTACGGTTCGAAAGCCCGGAATGAAGCGGGAGGACCTCTTCAGTGAGAACGCCGGGATCATCGTCGAGCTTGCCCGTAGTATGGCGCGGAGCACGGCGAAGGTGATCGTGGTCTCCGAGCCCGTCGACCTGCTTACCGCGTTGTTTGCTCGCGAATCGGGCCTGGACCGTCGCCAGGTGATGGGACTCGGGGGTGTGCTCGACTCGACCCGGCTGCGCTTTCTCATAGCCCGGGAGCTCGGTGTTACCACGGAGAACGTGCAGGCGACGGTCATCGGGCGCCATTCGGACGTCATGGTTCCGCTGCCCCGATACTGTGCCGTGTCGGGTGTGCCGATCGAGCAGCTCCTTCCCAAGGATCGCCTGAAGGAGCTCTTCGAGGAGACCCGCAACGCCGGGAGCCTTATCGTGGACATGGCCCAACGGGCAAGCGCGTACTACGGTCCCTCCGCAGCGGCGACCGAGCTGGCACAGGCAATCAACATGAACACCGGCAGAATCATGTCGGTCTCCATGATGCTCGCCGGAGAGCTCGGCGTGGAGGACGTAGCCATGAGCCTGCCGGCGGTCATCGGCAGAAACGGCATAGAGCAGGTCATGGTGCCCGAGCTTACCGCGGAAGAACACGCTGCCTTCACGTCCTCTGCGGAGGACCTTCGAGCAATCATGGAGAATGTCGGAGGACGGTCATGAGCAAGGTGTCCGTTATCGGTGCGGGAAACGTCGGTGCCACCGCCGTGTACTACATTGCCGAAAAGAATATCGCCGATATCGTCATGGTGGATGTCGTAGAGGGGCTGCCGCAGAGCAAGGCGCTGGACTTCCTGCATGCCGCTCCCCAGAGGCGGTATAACGTGGCCATTCGCGGAACCAACGATTACGCCGAGATCGAAGGGTCCGACGTGGTGGTTCATACCGCGGGCCTTCCGCGGAAGCCGGGCATGGACCGCATGGACCTCTTGAAGACGAACGTGGGGATTGCCACGGAGGCCGCGCGGGCCATAGAGCGATATGCACCGGACGCCGTGGTCATCGTGGTGGCCAATCCTCTCGACGTCATTGCCATGACGGTCCTGAGAGAGACGGGATTTGCCCTGAAACGGGTCGTGGGCATGGCGGGGATCCTCGATTCCACGAGATTCCGTTACTTCATCGCGGAGAAGCTCAACGTTCTGCCGAGTGATGTTTCGGCAATGGTGCTCGGCGGGCACGGGGACTCCATGGTTCCGCTGCCGCGCTACACCTCCGTCGGCGGTTTCCCGCTCACCGATCTCCTTACCGAAGCGGAGATCGAGGCGCTGGTCGAGCGCACGCGCAAGGGCGGCGGAGAGATCGTCGGCTACCTGAAAAAGGGAAGCGCCTTCTATGCGCCGGGAGCCTCGGTGGCCAAGATGGTGGAAGCGGTGGTAAAGGACGAAAAACGTATTGCCGCGGCAAGCGCGTACCTCCGCGGCGAGTACGGCTATTCGGGAATCTTCCTCGGGGTGCCGGTGCTTCTCGGCAGGCGTGGCGTGGAGCGAATCATAGAGGTCGAGCTCTCCCCCGAGGAAAAGGCGGCCCTCGACGAATCGGCCACCCACGTCAAGGAGGGCGTTACAACGCTCGATTCCATCTACGCGTCGGGCTGAGGCTTTGGGCTGAGGC
>JBKHEN010000034.1:0-22719 GCA_046540795.1 Spirochaetaceae bacterium
GTAACGGCCGTAGTAACGGCCGAGGCGACGCGACGGCCGCCGCGCGAAACGAGTTCATCACCGCCGCCGGCAAGAACGTCATCGTCATCGGCGGCGGAGATACGGGCGCGGACTGCCTCGGCACCGCCCTTCGCCACGGCGCCCGGAGTATCCGGAACTTCGAGTTACTGCCCAAGCCTCCGGCCGAGCGGGACGAGAGCATGCCCTGGCCCACGTTTGCTCGTACCTATAAGCTCGATTATTCACATGCGGAGATGGTTGCGCTCTACGGCGAGGACCCGCGGATCTACGAAATCATGACCCGGGAGTTCCTCGGAACGGATCGCCTCGAAGGGGTTCGTACCGTGCGAGTGAAGTGGGAAAAGCAGCCCGGAGAACGGCCCAAGCCCGTTGAGATCCCGGGAAGCGAGGAGGAATGGCCGGCCGATCTGGTACTCCTGTCCATGGGCTTCCTCGGTCCGGAACAGGAGCTTGTAGAGCGCCTGGGGCTCGAAACGACGGAGCGTTCAAACATCGCCGCGGGCTTCGAGGATCACAGCACCTCCCGGCGGGGGGTCTTCGCCGCCGGCGACGCCCGACGGGGGCAGTCTCTGGTGGTGTGGGCGATCAAGGAAGGCCGTACCGCGGCAAGGGAGATCGACCGCTACCTCATGGGCGAGACGCTTCTCACGTGATGGGCGGATAATCGATCTCGCCACGCTCCCATTCGGGACGGTGCAGCACTTCACCGGCATGATCGACGAAGAGCACTCCCTCCTCTTCCCGGTTCCGGTAGTCCGCAAGGTCGACGGACGCCGGGTCGAGGTACCCGAGGTTGATGGATTCGGTCTCCTCCCGGCTGATGCCCGTGGCGAGGACCACGTTGATCCGCGGTTTTTCCTGGCCCAGCTCATATGTTCCGTCCCCTTTGACGTGAGTGGAGTGGGCCAGCACGGCGCGGGGGATTCCCTCGAAGGCCGCCATATCGGAGAGAAAGTAGTCGCGCACGTGATAGCCGGTTTGTCGCAGGTACGCTCCCCAGGTCGAGGATACCTCACGGATATGGGGCGCGTAGATGATGAGGGTGCCTCCGTCGGCGACGACCGGCTCGAGCTTGTACATGACTTTGCCGCCCACCCATATCTCGTCGTACATTTGTGGGGCGACGCCGAGCACCGTGTGATACTGTCGCGGCATGTAGCGGATGTGCAGCCGCGCGGAGAGGTCCGCCGCCCGGGACCACGCCTCCTCCGGGGTCCCGACATAGAAACCGGCAAGCCGGTTGTCGGGGCGTACGACCATGGCGAGGTAGTGCCGGGGTAGGGGAATCATCCGCGCCGCCTCGTCGACAAGGTTCCGCATGGGAGTGTATTTGTATCCGATGGTCCTGCGACAGGTGATGACGGCACCGAGCCAGTGGAAGAAGTGCAGGAAAGCTCCGCCGGAGATGCCGGGAAAGAAGTACTTGTTGCTTCCCGAGAACCCCACCACCTCGTGCGGAAAGACCGGCCCGAGGACCATCAGAAAATCGTAGTCGTAAACGGCACGGTTGATGTCCACCCGCACCGACTCCCGAAAGAGGCCGTTCGTCTTCTCCTCTATGTAGTCTTCACTGAAGGTGCCGATCTCCACGAGGGTATTGGGGTCGTGCCATTCGTGATTGAGAAAGCGAGACCCGGCGAAGCCGGTGCGGCGCGCCTCCTCGTCGATCCCGAAGAGGGCGTCTATTTGCGTCTCCGAGAGGGGGTGATGGCTTCCGAGCGCGATCATGTAGTCGATCCGGCGAGCCGCCGGCCCGAGGGTTTCCTGTATGGCCCGGACCATCATGGGCAAGGGACAGGTTCGGGTGGGATCCGGGGTTACCACGAGAACCCGCTTGTCCCGGACAAGCTCCTCCGGGGTACCTTCGGCAATGAGTTGCCTGACCTCCTCGTCGCTTACGACGCCCTGTTCTCTTTCGACGCCTCGGACCATCCGGCCACCTCCGCTAAGGGGAAATTTTGTAAGGAATTGTATCAATCGGCCCATACCGGTGTCAAACCATGGGTCTTGACGTGCCGTCGTCTTTGGTGTTACTTATAGCCTCACGCACACCTAACTATTGGATTGGAAATACCACGATGTACGCAGTTGTTGAGATCAAGGGCAAGCAGTATAAGGCACAGGAAGGAGACCTCCTGAAAGTAGACCGCCTCGAGGGCGCGGACGGTGACCTTCTGGAGTTCGACTCGGTGCTGATGCTGCGGTCGGACGGGGACAAGGTTACCGTCGGCGCCCCCTACGTAAACGGCGCCAAAGTCAAGGCCGTGGTGGAAGAGCACGGCAGGGATCGAAAGATCATCGTGTACAAGTACAAGCGGCGCAAAGGGTACCGACGGCGACAGGGACATCGCCGGCAGTACTCGCTGCTGCGGGTGAAAGAGATAGCATCGGCAACGTGATACGGATCGTGCTTCGGCATGACGATGCGGGGTGTCTGCGGGAGCTGCACATGGACGGGCATGCCACCGGAGCACCCGCGGGAGAGAATCCGGTATGCGCCGCGGCGTCGGCCCTTGGTCGCACGGCGGCGCGGGTGCTCGATGCGGTTCCCGGTATACGTGCCCGCGGTCATGCCGGGCAGGAAGGTACGTTGCACGTAGAGGTAGAGTCCTACGAGCAGGAAACGGCCAACTACCTCAAGGGTGTTTCCGACTATCTGCTCGTCGGGACGCGGGATCTCGAGCGCGAGTATCCTGCCGATGTGGCGGTCGTGCTCGAAAACGTTGCGGAGAGCGAAAGGGAGTGAAGTCATATGGCACATAAGAAGGGCGGAGGAAGCTCCAAGAACGGACGAGAGTCCGTATCCAAGCGCCTCGGGGTCAAGCGATTCGGCGGTCAGTTCGTACAGGCCGGTGAGATCCTTGTGCGGCAGCGGGGGACCAAGTTCCACCCGGGCCTCAACGTCGGGCGCGGCAACGACGATACGCTATTCTCCAAGATAGACGGAAACGTGGAGTTCAAGAACCGCAAGGGGAAAAAAGTCGTTTCGGTGGCGCCGGCCGGCTGACGTAGCGGGTGCAGCAGTTCGTAGACGAAGTCACAGTCAGTGTTCAATCCGGCAACGGAGGGGCCGGAACGGTTTCCTTCCGCAGGGAGAAGTACGTACCGAAAGGCGGTCCGGACGGCGGTGACGGCGGGCGCGGCGGCAACGTCGTCTTCCGTACCAGGTCCAACCTCAAAACCCTCAGGCACCTGCGCATGAAGAACAGCTACCGGGCGGAAAACGGCCGCCCGGGCGAAGGCGGCGAGCGCCACGGCCGTGACGGAAACGATGCGGTTATCGAGGTTCCTCCGGGAACGGTGGTCCGGGAGCGGGAAACCGGTGAGGTCCTGGCCGATCTTTCAGACGAGGGCTCTGAATGGGTGTGCCTGCACGGGGGACGGGGCGGCAAGGGAAACGCCCATTTCAAGAGCTCTCGGCGACAGACACCGCGGTTCGCGCAGCCCGGTGAAGAGGGCCGCTCCCTGCTTCTGCGCGTGGAGCTCCGGTTGACCGCGGACGCAGGATTCGTGGGGTTGCCGAACGCCGGGAAATCGAGCCTCTTGCGCTTGTTGACGGCGGCGGAGCCGAGAGTAGCGGGGTACCCGTTTACCACCACCATCCCCAACCTCGGCGTTATCAAGCTTGCCGACAGGGATATCATCCTCGCCGACATTCCGGGAATCATCGAGGGAGCGGCCGAAGGGGCCGGGCTCGGCTTGCGGTTTCTCAAGCATATCGCGCGAACCCGGGCACTGGTGTTCGTGCTGGATCTCGCCGACGATGAAACCGACCCCGGACGGGCGTACCACACGCTTCGAGAGGAGCTTCACAGCTATGATCCGGAGCTCCTCTCGAAGCCCGAGCTCCTCCTGGGAACGAAAATCGATTTGGAGGGGGCTCGGGAGCGTCTGGAGGCGATGCGGGAAGCCGAATGGGCGGAAGGATGCCGTGTTGTCGGCGTGTCTTCCTTCACCCGTGAGGGCTTCGAGGAAACGGTGCGGGCGCTTGCGGATCTGACCGGTAAGGAGGCAAGAGATGCGGACGGCGATGTTCGGCGGATCGTTTGACCCGGTTCATATCGGTCACCTGTTCGTGGCCGAGGAGGCGCGGGTCAACCTGGGATATGAGCAGGTGATGTTTGTACCCGCCTATTTGCCGCCCCACAAGCCGGATGCCCCGCATGCCACGGCGGGACACCGGGTAGAGATGCTCTCCCGCGCCCTCTCATCGCGCTCCGACTTCGTTCTCGAGGACTACGAGGTACGGCGGCAGGGGCTGTCGTTTACGATCGACACCGTGGAATACCTCTATCGCACACATGAGATGGACGGTCGGCTCGGGTTGATCATCGGAGACGATCTCCTGCCGGGGTTTCACACGTGGAGGCGGGCGGAGGAGCTGGAGAAGCTGGTCGATATCGTGGTGGCAACCCGCGACGGTGCCGCCGACGTCCCCCAAAAATACTCCACGATTGACAACTCGGCCTTGCCGGTATCATCCTCTCAAGTCAGGGAACGGGCCGGAGCCGGCAAGGCCTATCGGTACCTGGTACCGGAATCGGTATATGCCTATATCCACGACCATGGTATCTACACCAACTGAGTTTTTCACGCGGGTTGCCGTAGCCGCCGCGCGACTCGAGAGTGAGCTGTCCCAGGCCATGTCGCAGACACGGTTGGCGCACGTACGGAGAGTCGAACGGTATGCGGTGTGGCTCGCCGGGCGCTTCGGGGAAGAGCCCGAGCGTGCACGACTTGCGGCACTCGGCCATGATCTCGCCCGAGAGTGGCCGGAGGAGCAGATTCGCTCGGTAGCTCTCACGGACGGATTGCCGGTGTCACAACTCGAGCGCGAGGTACCGAGGATCCTCCACGGACGTGCAGCCGCGGTCCGGCTGTTTTACCACTTTCAGGTGTGTGACCCGGAGATTCTCGCGGCGGTTCGCAACCACACCCTCGGCGCCCCCGGCATGAGCCGTCTGGAAAAGATCATCTACTGTGCCGACTACCTCGAGCCCGGGCGTCCGTACATCGAACCGGCGTTTCGGAGGTATGTGGAGGAGCTCGAGTTGGACGCTATGATCTGCGCGTCGGTGGAGCACAACAACAGGCGGGGACATTCCCCCGCGCCGCGGACGAGTGCGATGTACCGCGAGCTGTGTGGGGAGGTGGGGTTATGACCCGCAGGCCGCGTATCAGTCTGTCCGTCGTCCTCCTCTTCCTGGTGGTCGTCGTGCTTGCCGGAACCTCCGTGTTGGTGTATCTCAACGTGCGCACCGACGTCGTTACTCAGATGGTGGAGGACGGCGAGACGATTCGCGTGTTGCTGGTTGCGGAAGAGGACGGGACGCCCCTGTCCACGCAGGTGCTCATCTACAATCCGAAGACGAATCGGGCGGGGGTCTTCGATGTGCCGCGGGACGTGGGAGCAATTCTGAGCAGCCTCGACAGGGTGGACGGCATCGCCAGCCTCTACGAGGAAGAGAGTGTTCGAGCCTACCGGGAGGAGATAGAGGACTTGCTCGGCGTCAGCATTCCGTTCCATCTGGTTTATGATATGCAGGGGCTGGAGAGGGTGGTCGACCTCGCCGAAGGCCTCGAGGTGTTCGTTCCCGAGAGCTATCAGAACCCGTCGTTTGACGGCCCTGCGCCGGCGGGGCCGGACGCGGCCCTCGATGAAGTGGACATGACCGGGCAGGACGGTGGGCAGGACGGTGGACGGGACGGTGGAGAGGAGTCGCCCGGTGCGGGGGAGGCGTCGGCAGACCTCCTCGGGGGCATTGACCTCGGGAGCAGTGCGGGGCCCGAGGCGGAAATCCTGTTGCCCGTGGGAAACGTCGTCCTCGACGGTGCAAAGGCTCGTCTGTACCTGACTACCTCCCCGCCGGGAGAATCGCGGAGTGACCGCATCGCGCGCCGACTGCAGTTCACCCGTCGTTTCCTCGACATGCTCGGGGACAAAGCCGAGGAGCTGAGGCACGAGCAGGTCGCGCCCTATGCAGGCGGAAGCTTCGAGAAGAACTTCGACGATCCTTCGCTGATGGCACTCCTCGGTCACTTCGCGTTGCTCGACGTGGATCAAATGATTCAGCGGCGTATCCAGGGCAACTTTCGCACGGTCGACTCCGACGGGGAGAGCAAACAGCTCTTGTTCCCGCATTTCGAGGGAGAGTGGCTTCGACAATCGGTACGGCAGGTGGAGAATGCCTTAGCCTCGGAGGATGGAGCAGGGGCGGAGGCCGTGGCGGTATCCATCGAGCTTCTCAACGGCACCTCCGTTTCCGGATTGGCCCGTCGCACGAGGGAGCTCTATGCAGGTTACGGTTTCGACGTGGTGTCGGTGGACAATGCCGACTCCGAGGACGTGGAGCACACGCGGGTAATCGACCGCTCGGGCAATATTGATGTAGCCCGTCGGGTGGCCAACATTATCGGGGCCACGCGCATCGACAGCGAGCCGCTCTCCGAAGAATCCACGATCGACGTGTCGGTGATATTGGGGCAAGACTTTGACGGAACCTATGTTAGAGAATAGAGACGAAGTACTGGAAGTATCTCGTCTGCTCGCCGACTACGACGGCGAGGAGACGCTCGCCATTTACGTCGGAGAAGTTTGCAGCTTCACCGATTTTCTCGTTATAACCACCGCCCGTAGCATGGCTCACCTCGGCGGGCTGCACCGGCGGTTGGAGGAGCACTTAGGGCCCCGGGATATCCGCCCCCTGAACAGCCACAAACGCAGCGACGAGAACGGCTGGACCCTTCTCGACTACGGCTTCATGGTCGTGCATCTGATGACTCAGGATATGCGGGAATTCTACGAACTGGAGCGGCTGTGGTTTCATGGCGAGGTGATCTACCACGACGAAAAGGCGGAGGACACAGGTTCAGTTTGACAGCATTCGGAGTTTGTGTATAATTCTAAACCGTGGTGGGGTGGATAATCCGGGGAGCCACGCCCATTTCGACATACCCCGGAGTCGGGATTACGAGCACGGCGCGGAGGTGCTTCTGCGCCATCGGAGGAGCGTCTTGAAATGGAAATCACCGATATCCGGGTCCGACGGGTCAATGCGGAAGGCAAGCTCAAGGCGTATGTGACCGTAACGTTTGACGACTGTTTTGTCGTTCATAACGTGAAGGTCATCGAGGGCAAGTCCGGCATCTTTATCGCAATGCCCAGCCGGAAGACGAAAACGGGTGAGTACAAGGATGTGGCTCATCCGATCAATTCGGATTTTCGTGCGGTGTTGCAGGATCGCATTCTCCACGCCTATGAGCAGGCGGGAGAGACGGAGTCTTCCGGTGTCGGCCGGGATAACGATGACGTGGATGCAACCGACTGAGCGCCGTTAAGCGTCCGCCGGAAGAATCAACGCCGACCGGACCATGCAGTTCCCACAGGTGTCCGCGTGACGGTACTGCTCGTTCACTTGACAATTGCCGTGCGTTTGCCCATTCTATGCACCCGATACACAGGAAACAGTGGGACGTCGGCAAGCGGTAAGCCACCGGGTTTTGATCCCGGCATTCGCAGGTTCGAATCCTGCCGTCCCAGCTACGACTTCTCGAGGAGTTATTGAATGGCAAACTGGACAGTAGAGGCGCAGACGCGCACCGAGTTCGGCAAAGGCCCGGCCCGGCGTTTCAGGAGGGCGGGAAAGCTCCCCGCCGTCATATACGGACGCTCGGACAACCTGTCGATTACCCTGGACGAGCACGATTTCTACCAGACGTTCAAGCAGATTTCGGAGAGCACGATCATCACCATCCGTACTCCCGATAAGGACATGGATGTCCTGTTGAAGGATTACGACGAGGATATCTCAACCGGACACCTCAGGCACGTGGATTTCTACGCCATAGAGTCCGGACAGCTCCTGCGGACGAACGTTCAGATCCACCTTACCGGTAGCGCCCCGGGCGTCCGAGAAGGTGGCGTACTGCAGAGCCAGCTGCACGAGGTGGAAGTCGAGTGTCTACCCAAGGACATTCCCGAGTATATCGAGCTGGACGTCTCCGGCCTCCAGATAAACGATGCGCTTCACGTCTCCGACCTCCCCGTACTCGACGGAGTCAAGATCCTCAATAGCGACGACCAGACGATTGCGCTGGTGGCCATGACTCGCGAGGAAGTCGAGGCCGAGGCCGAGGCCGAGGAAGAAGAGGCTGCGGAGGAAGAGCTCGAAGAGGGCGAAGAGGCAGCCGAAACCGAAGAAGAAGCCGAGGAATAGCAGCTGTCGTTTCTTGTTGTGGGCCTGGGAAATCCGGGCCCCCGTTTCGACGGGACGAGACACAACGTCGGGTTCGCAGTGGTGGAGCATGCAGCCCTGGCTGTCGGGGCGCGTTTGCGGCGGCGGGTGTTTCATCCGTATCGATGTGCTCACGTTCCCGCCGGTCCCGAGGCGTCGGCACTTACCCTGGCTCAGCCGCTTACCTACATGAACCGCTCCGGGGACGCCATGCGGGGCCTCCTGCGCCTGTCGGGGGCATCGGTGGGGCGGACGCTCGTAATCTGTGACAACGTCGACCTGGAGCCCGGACGGTTACGCATGAAGTGCGGCGGCGGTACCGCAGGCCACCGAGGTCTTGCCTCCGTGGTCGACGCCCTCGGTTCAGGGGAGTTCCTCAGACTCTATGTGGGAGTGGGCCGCCCGGAAGACGGTGATGTTGTGGGTCACGTCCTCGGGAGGCCCGAAGCGGAGGAACGGGAACGCTACGAGCAGGCGTTTTCACGCGGCGCCGATTCGGTGTTGGCGCTGCGACGACGGACGCCGGAGCAGGTCATGAATGAAGTCAACCGACCCATTCAATGAGCTCACCCGGGAGGTAGGCGCGCAGTGCCGTCGGTGCGGCGTCCCACCGGATGCTCCTCTCCTCGTGGCGTGTTCCGGGGGGGCGGACAGTACGGCGCTCCTTGTCTTGCTGCATCGGCTGCAGGCACCCATTGCCGGCTGCGCATACTTCGATCATGGCCTTCGCGACTCGGAGGAAACCGGTGCGGATCGAAGGGCGGTGCGCCGCCTTGCCGAGAAACACGGTATCCCTTTCGAGACCGACCGCGCCGAGCCCGGCGGTATTCGGAAGGCGGCTCGAGAACAGGGAACCTCCCTCGAGGACGAGGCCCGGCGCGCGCGTTACCGGTTTCTCGCGGAGGTTGCAGAGCGCCTCGGCTGCCGTTACGTCGCCGTCGGTCATACTCGTGACGACCAGGTAGAAACGGTGCTCATGCGCATCCTGCAGGGCACCGACCTCGAGGGGCTCTCGGGTATGTCGGCCTGCTCGCCGTTTCCGTTCACCGAACGCAGGGAGCCTTTTCTGCTGAGACCCCTTCTGACGGTGGACCGCGCTGCGCTGCGGGAGCAGCTGCGGCTCAGGGGAATCGGTTTTCGGGATGATCCGAGCAACGAAGATACAAGTTTCCTCAGGAACGCCCTTCGCCGGGAGGTGATTCCCGCCGTGGAAGAGGTGGTGCCGTCCTTTCGCCGCGGGGTGGCCGCCACGGCGCAGCGGATTTCGGAGGCGGCGGAGTACGTGAGTGCCCACGCCTCAAGGGCTCTGGAATGGAGGGCCCTCGAGACCGCCTCCGGCACAGACCCGGCCCGTCGGGCCGTCCGGAGCTGCCGCCCCGCCCGGGCGCTCGCGGCCGGGCGGGACGCCTTTTTCGCGCTGCCGACGGTTTTGAGACGGCGCGCACTGTACCGCGCTTTCGATCGACTGGGAGTAACGGAGAAGCGGATTCCCTATCGGTTCGTGGATTCCATCCCCGAGGTGAGCCCGCAAAAGAACCGGGGCGTGCTGTTGCGGGGACACGGGATCCGCGTCGAGCTGGACGGCCGGCTCATCGTATGCCGTCGAGATGTTGTTTCCCCGGGAGAACGTGGCTATCTTCATGTTATACGATCTTCGGGCGCGGCGCGTGCCGACGACGGGCGCCGAAACGGTGCCGTAGATGCCGACGACGCCACGGGCGATGATGAGCCGGCCGAGGTGTGGGAGCTTCGGCTCCGTGGCGGCCCGGGAGCCGCGGAGGAGACAGTGCGTCTGCGGGGGGAGCGGGTTTTCCCTCCGCTCATTCTACGTTCCCGCAGAGCGGGAGACGTCATCGCGTTGAAAAAGGGGCGTCGTGCCGTGAAACGGGTGCTCCAGGACCAGGCGGTTCCGGGCCCCGGACGGGCCGCGGTTCCCATCCTCGAGGATCGCGCCGGCATCGTCGGGGTGTGCGGCGGTCTCATGGGCGGACGCAGCGCATGGCGAAACGGCGTCCTCGGGGAGCCGTCGGCGACGGAAGGGAATGGCTTTGCGATCCGGTCGACCGGGGTCGGTTCCCCTTCCGAACGATTGGACGTAGATTTGGACGAGGTGCTCGATTCAGATGCAGAACGACGATCAGAACAATAACGGCGACGGTGGTTCCGGGCCGCCGAAATTTAACCTGCGGAGCAACCGATTCGCTCTTGTTTTCCTCATGATTATTATGGGGATGTTCATGCTGGTGCTCATGCAGGACGATCCGCCTCGCGGGCAGGAGATTCCGTATTCGCAGTTTCTCGGGTATCTGTCGGACGGAGAGGTGGAGTCGGTGGAGATCCTCGACCAGGCCGAGGTGCACGGGACCCTGAAAGACGGCGCGGGAACCGCTCGGGAGTTCGTGACGACCATTCCGTACTTCGACGACAGTCTGGTGACTCGCCTGCGGGAACAGGGAGTCCGCTTCTCCGGCGCTCCCAAACCGATCTCGCCGTTGCGGGTCGTGCTGGAGTTGCTGCCGTGGATCATCCTGTTTCTGTTCATCTGGTTCATGTTCCGGCAGCTACAGGGGAGCGGCAACAAGGCCTTTTCCTTCGGAAAGAGCAAGGCGAAGAAGTTCATCGAAGACGGCAAGAAAGTGACGTTCGGTGACGTCGCCGGCCAGAAAGAGGCCAAATACGAACTCCAGGAGGTCGTAGAGTTTCTCAAGAATCCGGCCCGGTTCACGAGGATGGGCGCCCGTATTCCGAAAGGCGTTCTGCTCGTCGGGATGCCGGGCACGGGCAAGACTCTGCTGGCAAAAGCCTGCGCGGGGGAGGCGGACGTGAGCTTCTTTCACATGTCCGGCTCCGATTTTGTAGAGATGTTCGTGGGCGTCGGCGCAAGTCGCGTGCGGGATCTCTTCGAGCAGGGACGGAAAAGCGCGCCGTGCATCCTGTTCATTGACGAGCTCGATGCGGTGGGACGAACGCGCGGAGCGGGCTACGGCGGTGGTCACGACGAGAGAGAGCAGACCCTCAACCAAATGCTCGTGGAGATGGACGGGTTTGACACCAAGGACGGGGTGATCATCCTTGCCGCTACCAATAGGCCCGACGTTCTCGACCCGGCGCTTCTACGTCCCGGTCGTTTCGACCGACAGGTAGTAGTAGATATGCCGGACCTAGAGGAGCGTCATGCCATCCTCCGGATTCATACGCAGAAGCTTCCCGTCGATGCGGAGGTAGATGTGCTGCGGCTTGCTCGTGCGACACCGGGAAGCTCCGGGGCGGATCTGGCAAACCTGGTGAACGAAGCGGCCCTCTACGCGGCGCGAAAGCACAAGGATGCCGTGGATATGGAGGACTTCGAGGAGGCACGGGACAAGCTGCTCATGGGCGTTGCGCGAACGTCGAAGGTCTTCAGCACCGAGGAGAAACGAAAGACCGCCTATCATGAGGGTGGCCATGCCCTTCTTCACTACTACTGCACACATGCCGATCCTCTGCATAAGGTGACCATTGTGCCGAGGGGGCGGGCTCTGGGTGTTGCGATGTCGTTGCCCGAGAAAGACGCCTATAGTCGCGGCAAGGGTTGGCTGTTGGATCGGATCAAGATCGCCTACGGGGGATTCGTTGCCGAGGAGATGTTCTACGAGGAGACCACAACGGGCACGCAGAACGACCTCCGGCAGGCTACGGACCTGGCGCGCCGGATGGTGACCGAGTGGGGAATGAGCCGTATCGGGCCTATCGCCTTCGGACAGGAGGATGAGCCGATCTTTGTCGGAAAGGAGATCGCCCGTCACAAGGATTACTCCGAGCATACCGCGCAGGTCATCGACGACGAGGTGAACCATATTCTGAGTGAGTGTCTGGAGGAAGCACGGGGCATTCTCGAGGCACACCGTGATCAGCTGGTGACCCTTGCCGAGGCTCTCGTGGAGCAGGAAACCCTGTCGGACGGGGAAGTTCGCTCCATCTTGTCGTTTCCGGGGGCCGAGGACGTGCAGCCCGACGGGGAGACGGAAACACCGTCATGATGTGGGGACGGACTGCGCGATCGGCCGCGGCGGTTCTCACCGTCGTGGTGAGCCTCGTCGCGGTTCCCATGCCTTCGGCCCGGGCAAATGCGTCCTCCGTGGACGCGGCCCTGTCCAGGCTCTACGTGGACTACGCCTACCGAGCTTTCGAAGACGGACGGACCCGGGAGGCCGAGCGCCTCGCGGAGACGGCGGCTGAGTTCGCGGAGGAGAACGCCGATGCCCACCACATACTTGCTCTGATCCGGCGGCAACGAGCCGCACCCGCGGAGTCAGTCGTGGAAAGCCTGGAACGGGCGCTCCGTTACGGCAATTTTCGCGCCACGGAGGAGCGGGACGCCCGAATGCTCCTTGCCGAGACCTTTCTCCGCGTTGATCGTCCCGAAGACGCTCTCTCGGTAATCGAGGCTCCGTCGGAAGAACCGGTGGTTTCGGACGCGGCGGCCCGGTTTCTGCGGGCCAGGGCGTTGTTTGCCCTCGACCGGGTGGCGGAAGCGCAGCGAGAAACCGAGGGGGGGCGGCGCTTATATCCGGAGGACCCGAGGTTCTTCCTTCTGCAGTTACGGGAGGATCCCATGCCCGGGCCGCAAGCGGGGCGGTGGCTCGACGAGCACCGAAGCGAGCACCCGGCCTACCTCGAGGCACTCCTGTACTACGCACGACGCCTCACGGACGCGGACCGACGCATGGAGCTCGTAGAGCGATACCTCGCGCTCGGCGGGACCGACCCGCGTATCGCCGTGGTATGGGCCGGTGCCGCGCGCGACGGCGAGGATCCCGCGGAGAGCGCGGCGGCGTGGCGGCAATTTGTCAGGATGGACGGGCTCGGTGATAAGTCGGCGGTGGAAGAGATCTTCGAGCTCTTGCCCGATGGTGAGACCCGCGACCGCGCGCAACGGGTGCTCGCCGGTTATGACGGCACTTCCGTGCGGGACGAGGAACACACGGGGTATCCACGGGAGCGCTTCGAGTTCGAGGACGGCGCGGTCGTCCGCTGGCGGGTCGACGAGGATCAGGACGGACGCGCGGAGCTCGAGGTCGACCTGGAGAACCGCGTGCCCCAACGGGTATCGCCAACGCCGGAAGGCTATCGCCTCGAGTACGGCAGTTACCCTGAGGTGTCGTGGGTCGAGGTCACCGGCGAGGAAGAGCGACGGCTATACCGGATACGCCCGGGTCACGCCGTTTATCCGATACTGGATGATGAGATCGATTGGGGTTCACAGCTGCCCGACGCCGTGTTCCCGTATCCTCGCGCGGAGGAGTATCCCCCCTTGTCGGAGAGTTTCCTGCGCCGACGCGCGTACCGGGTCGAATTCGCCCGGGGAAGCGGGCCCGTGACCCGCGTACGAACCCTCGATGAGGGTGAGGTTGTTCGTGAAGTGCGCGACGGTGAAGGCGATGGACGGATCGACCACGTGATAGCCTACAAGAACGGACGGCCTTCCACGGGGGTCCGTGACGCCGACCGGGACGGTCGGTTCGAGGTCTTCGAAGAGTATGAGGAGGGGGAGCTTGCGGTCCTGTTTGTGGACGCAACGGGGGACGGAGCCGTAGATTACACTGAGGATCTGGGCCCCGAACGGGGTCGGCAATGGGACGTGAACGGCAACGGAATCATGGACGCACAGGAGTTTCGTGCTATGCGGCAAGAAATCCTCGGCGGGCTCGACGCCGGAGACCGGTTGACAGACGACCATCGGGACGAGCGACGCCTTCGGCAGCGGCCGGAGGAGCGTCCCGGAGGAGAGGCCCCCGTCGATGAAACCGTCGATGAATAGGAACGCCGCCGCTCGCGTCGGAAGTGCTTCCGGCCTTCTCCGGAGTGCCGCCGCCCGCAGTGTCCTCTCAGCCCCGCTCCTCCTACTCTTTCTATGGTCCTGCGCCACCGACGCGGAGCCTGCCCCGGACCTTGCCACCCGTGAAGCACAGGCTCGTGATGAAATCGTCCGCCTCCTCGATGACGGAAACGCCGCGGAAGCCGTGCAGCGGGTCTCCGCCTACGGCCGCAGCGGGCTGCTCGAGACCCGGGAGCGCGAGCAGTTTGCCGATCAGGCGGTAGATGAGCTCGTAACGGGTTTTCGAGAGGCCGTGGAGGAGGGACGCGTCTCTGAGGCAATCGGTATGTACTACTCTCTCGAGACGCTGGATGCCGCCGATCGCCTCGAGGACTGGGACCTTGGTCGGCTGTACCTGGAGCAGGCGGAACAGTACGTGGAAGACGAACACTTCGTTGCCGCTCTGTACAGCTTTGGTCGCATTCCGGATCTCTCCCGGTTGGACAGCGGGGTGCTGTTGCGGTATGCGGACTTCGCACGGGAGCATCGTAACCGCTACGTCGCTCGGAAGATCATCGAGGAGCTTGCGCAGCGTGAGGAAGTGGTTCCGACAGAGGTGAGTGAGTTCGTGCAGTCGGAGCCCGATGCCGAGGAGATGATTTCCGGCACCGCCACCGTGTGGGTGGACCGCGGTATCCGGTTGCAAGAAGGGCTCGGCGTACCGGATCGTGGTATCGGAAGCGGCTTTTTCATAGACCGGCGGGGCTACCTGGTGACCAGCTACCACGTCATCCGCAGTGAGGTCGATCCGACTTATGAGGGGTATTCCCGATTATTCGTGCGGCTTCCCGGCTCCTCGCAAAACCGCGTTCCCGCGCGAGTGGTCAGCTACGATCGTGTTTTCGATGTGGCGTTACTGAAAGTGGAGGTGGATCCGCCTTTCGTGTTTTCCTTCAGTAACGTACGGGCGCTTCGTGCGGGATCGCGGGTTCTGGCCATCGGCTCCCCCGGCGGGCTCGAGAACAGCATCACCTCGGGCATCATCTCGGCCACCAATCGACGGTTTCTCCAGATGGGTGATGCGCTGCAGGTGGACGTGCCGGTGAATCCCGGCAACTCCGGGGGTCCGCTCCTCGACGAAGAGGGAGAGGTCATCGGTATCGTTTTTGCGGGCATCGAGCAATTCGAAGGCGTCAACTTCGCAATTCCGGCATTCTGGATCCAGCATTTTCTTCCGCGTCTCTACGATGAAGGAGAGGTTATCCATCCCTGGATCGGTTCGGCGGTCCATGAGTCACGAGACGGGCTGGAAGTGATGTACGTGCACCCCGACAGCCCGGCACGTACCGCGGGATTGCGGCGAGGAGACGTCCTTACCTCCATTGACGGATGGAACCCGGGAAAGATAGGCGACGCGCAGCAGGTCCTCCTCGAGCGGGAGCCGGGTAGCCTAATCGAGCTGCAGTGGCGTCGAGACGGCGAGACGATGGAGGGCTACGTGGCCCTCGGGGAGCGCCCGCACAGCCCGGTGGAGGAGGCCCTCGAGGTTCAGGAACCGGATGAGCTCTTTCCGGTTCTCTTCGGAATGGAGGCCGAGGACGTCAGTGCCATGCCGTGGCAGTCGAACTACGTGGTCTCTCGGGTGTACGGCGGAAAAGTTGCCGACGAAACCGGTCTGTCCGAGCAGGACCCCTTCACCCTTCGGGACTTCCAGGTAGACACCGATCGCCGTATTGCCGTTGCACGGATCGCGGTGAAGAAGCGGAAAGCGGGGTTCGTGGAGAGCGGAATTCAGCTCGGAGCCTATCTCGATGTCGATTATTTTCTCTAATTAATGTATAAGGTCTATACAACCTGTCGGCCCATGTGTATAATTCATCCTAGGGTCCGGCCGTAGCACCTGTGGCGGCCGACACGAATACCCTATTCTGGGGGCGAGATGGAAGAGGATCTTCGGGTAGTAACGCTCGGGCGACAGGTGACGATTACCGAAGTCGAGTCGCAGGGCGCCGAGCTTTCACAGGCGTTCTCGGCGTCGCGGAAAGTGCTGGTGAAGCTCTCACACGTGGAACGGATGGACCTTTCCGGGGTGCAGTTGCTCTATGCCGCTCGCAAGGAAGCGCGGGAGCGGGGAACCTCGCTCCATCTCACGGGTACGGTGCCCGACGCGGTCCGTGAAACCCTAAAGGCCGGCGGTTTCGTGGCGGAGGCGCCCGCGGACGCCGGCGAGCTCGAATCCGTTCTGTTGGATTTCGAGTGAGAGGAGCCCATGGATAAGTTTCGCGAGAATTTTCGAGAGGAAGCCTACGAGCTTCTGAATGCCCTCGAGGCCTCGTTGCTTGAGCTCGAGGAAGACCCGGAGAATCCCGACGAGATATCCGCCGTGTTTCGTTCCATGCACACGATCAAGGGCTCGGCGGCGATGTTCGGCTTCGATCACATTTCCGAGTTTGCTCACGAGCTGGAGAATATGCTCGAGCTGCTCCGGGACGGGCGTATCGGGGTAACCGATCGTCTGATCAATCTGACGCTGGCGGCGCGAGACCACATTCGCGAGCTTCTCGGGATAGAGGATGAAATCCCGCAGGAGATGCGTGCCGACTCGGAGCGTATTACCGGAGAGTTCAAGGAGCATGTGGACGAGCTTCTCGGGACGGGGTCGTCCGACAGTGAAGCGCCGGCCGAGCCGCCGGAGGGCGGGCTCGACGCCATCGGTGTGGAGGAAGCAGCCGGTGACGCGGTGGAGGCCGACGGGGCTGCCGGGGCCACGGACACCGGCGACACGAGGGAGCTCGAGTACTACGTCACCTATAGGATTCGGTTCGCGCCGAAAGCCGACATCTTTCGCAACGGTACCCGCCCGCTCATGCTGCTGCGGGAACTCGCGGAGCTCGGCGACTGCACCTGCGTGCCCTATACGGGGGAGATCCCCCGACTCTCGGAGTTCGACTCGGAGAAATGCTATACCCGCTGGGACGTGGTACTGACCACCAAAAGATCGGAAGCGGTCATACGCGACGTGTTCATCTTCGTGGAGGACGACGCAGAAATCGGCGTGGAGGTGATCGACGACCTGTCGGATCTCGAAGGGCATCATAAGCGCCTCGGTGAGATCCTCGCCGAGCGGGGAGTGGTGCCGGCGGCGGAGGTGGAGCGGGCCGCGGAGAGGCAGAAGCGCATCGGAGAGGTGCTCGTCGAGGAGGGCGTGGACCGACGTCAAGTGGAATCGGCCCTCGAAGAGCAGAAACACGTCGACCGATCTCGGCAGAAGGCGCGGGATGAGCTTTCGGGCTCCAGCATTCGCGTCGCCTCGGAAAAGCTCGACCACCTCGTCGATCTGGTGGGGGAGCTCGTGACCTTGCAGGCGCGACTGACCGAAACCTCCGCCCATATGCAGGACGGGACGCTCGGATCGGTGGCGGAGGGATTCGAGCGCCTTACCGAGGAGCTTCGCGATGCCACGATGAGCATCCGGATGTTGCCGATCGGGACTACCTTTTCCAAGTTCAGGCGCTTGCTTCGAGACCTCTCCCGCGAGCTCGGCAAGGAGGTGGAGATATCGACCTCCGGTGGAGAGACGGAGCTGGACAAGACGGTTATCGAGCGTCTCAACGATCCGCTGGTGCATATCATCCGCAACGCCGTGGACCACGGGATCGAGTCACCGCCCGAGCGAGAGGCCGCGGGCAAGTCGCGAACCGGCCGGGTGCGTCTGAGCGCCGAGCACGCCGGGGCGGAAGTGATCATAACCATTGCCGATGACGGCGCCGGGCTCGATCGGGATGCGATATTGCGGAAGGCCCGCTCGAAAGAGTTGATCCGACCGGAGGAGGAGCCCCCGGATGAGGAAGTTTGGCGGCTGCTGTTTGCGCCCGGTTTCTCCACGGCGTCCAATGTAACCTCCGTTTCCGGACGTGGCGTGGGGATGGACGTGGTCAAGAAACACGTGGACGCCCTTGGCGGCACGATATCGTTGGATAGCACGCCGGGATCGGGTACGACGGTGCGCCTGGCAATTCCGCTGACTCTTGCGATCATCGACGGCTTGCTGGTACAGATTGGTGCACAATACTACGTGTTCCCGCTGTCGTCGGTGGGGGAGTGTCTCGAGCTCACCGAGGAGATGCGAGGCGAGCAGGGCGGCCGCCGGATCATCAATAACCGCGGCAGCGTATTGCCTTACGTCCGGTTGCGCGAGGTATTCGAGCTCGACGGCGAACCGGAAGTCATTGAGCAAGTCGTAGTTGCGCAATCCGAGCACGGAGAGGTAGGTTTTGTCGTGGATCGCGTTCTCGGGGACTTTCAGACCGTTATCAAGAACCTCGGAAAGCTCTACCGGAATCTCAAAGGAATTTCAGGGGCCACGATTCTCGGAGACGGCACCGTGGCGCTCATTCTAGACATGCAGCAGCTTACATCGTTGGCGGTTCAAGAAGCGGGAGCAGCGCATGGCTGAGACTCATGCACCGGAATCGACCGGAAGCGGCGCAGAGGATTCCCGCTCAGCAAGACGGCACGGCGACGATGCGGAGGATCAACGCTTCCACGCACGCCGGCTCTCGGAGGAGCAGTTTCGAAAGCTGAGCGGGTATATCGAGGGCGAGCTCGGCATCCGGATGCCTCCTGCCAAGCGGGTCATGCTCGAATCACGCCTGCAGAAGCGCCTACGGACGCTCTCCCTCGACAGCTTCGGGGACTACCTGGACTTCGTCTTCAGCGACAGCCAGAAGGACGCCGAGTTGCTGCACATGATCGATGCGGTTACGACCAACAAGACGGATTTCTTTCGCGAGTCGGACCATTTCGATTATTTGCAACAGGAGCTTCTCCCCGCACGGTACGCGGACGGCTGGGGCCAAGAGGGACCGCTGCGGCTGTGGTCCGCCGCCAGCTCGACCGGAGAAGAGCCTTACACCATGGCAATGGTCCTGGAGGAGTTCCGGGAGGAACACCCCCGGTTCGAGTACGGTATTCTGGCGACCGACGTCTCTACGCGCGCGCTCGATCAGGGGCGCAGAGCGATATACCCGGAAGAGCGAATAGAGCCGGTACCACAACAGTTGCGCACAAAGTACTTGCTTCGTAGCAAGGACCGCACCGCCAGGCTGGTGCGCATGCGTCGGGAATTGCGTTCTCGGGTGACGTTCTATCGGCTGAACCTCATGCACGAGGACTACGGTATTCACAACCGTTTCGAGATCATCTTCTGTCGGAACGTCATTATCTACTTCGAGCGCCCGACCCAATATCGTCTTCTGACCCATCTCTACGATTATCTCGTTCCCGGGGGGTATCTGTTCCTCGGACACTCGGAGACGCTGGCGGGCATGGACGTTCCCCTGCGATCGGTGGCTCCCACCATCTACAGAAAGGTAAGCTGACCCATGGCCGATACGATCTCCGTGATGGTCGTAGACGACTCCGCGGTGGTGCGGGAAACGCTTTCGCAGATCCTCAATGCGGATCCCGACATAGAGGTCACCGCCACCGCGGCCGACCCCTACATTGCGGCCCGGAAGCTACAGACCATGATCCCGGACGTCATCACCCTCGATATCGAGATGCCGCGGATGGACGGTCTGAGCTTCTTACAAAAGCTCATGCAGGAACACCCGATCCCCGTGATCATCTGTTCCTCGAAGGCCGAGCACGGCTCGGACAACGCCCTTCGAGCCCTGGAATTCGGGGCCGTGGAGATCATCGAAAAGCCGAAGGTCGGCACCCGCGAGTTCCTCGAGGAGGCAAAGACCCGGGTGACCGACGCGGTCAGAGCTGCGCACTTGGCAAAGCTCGAGAAGCTCAAACCGAAGCCGAAATCCGCGCACACCCATGTGATACCCAAGCTCGATGCGGATGCGGTATTACCGAAGGCTCGTCCGCATGTGGTCGTGGAAACAACCGAGACGGTGATCGTCGTGGGCGCGTCCACCGGGGGGACGGAGGCCCTGCGGGCTTTTCTGGAGGCCATGCCTCTCGATGCGCCGCCGATCGTAATCGTGCAGCACATGCCGGAGAACTTCACCGCGGCCTTTGCCCGCCGCCTCGATACCCTGTGCCGCATGACGGTGAAGGAAGCGGAGACCGGAGACTCACTTATTCGCGGGCGAGCGCTCATTGCACCGGGGAACCGACATTGTCTTCTGAAACGTAGCGGTGCACGGTACTACGTGGAGATCAAGGACGGTCCGCTCGTCAGCCGTCACCGGCCCAGCGTGGACGTGCTGTTCCGTTCCGCCGCACGTTACGCCGGCCGCAACGCCCTCGGGATCATCATGACCGGAATGGGGGACGACGGCGCGCGGGGAATGTTGGAGATGAAGGACGCGGGGGCCTACACCGTCGCCCAGGACGAGGCGACCAGCGTGGTTTACGGTATGCCCAATGAAGCGGTAAAGCGCGGCGGCGTAGAGATCTCTCTCCCGCTGCCGGACATCGCGGAGCACGTGCTCGTCAGAGCATCCGAGCGTAGGAGGTGAGTTTCGGCTGATGCGTGACGAGGAGCCGGTGCCGGCACGGATACTGATTGTCGAAGACGAGGCCATTGTGGCGATGGATATTCGTCGCCGGATCGAGCGTTTGGGCTATCGCACCGTCGCCGCCGTCTCCAGCGGCGAAGAGGCGCTGACGGCGGCCCGAGAGAAGGATTTCGATCTGGCGCTCATGGACATACAGCTCGACGGCCGGATGGATGGTATCGAAGCCGCCGATGCAATCCGCCGGGAGACGGGAAGGCCGGTGGTGTATCTTACCGCCTTCTCCGATCGAGAGAGTCTTGAGCGAGCAAAGGTGACCGACGCCTTCGGCTACGTACTCAAGCCCTTCGACGAGCGCGAGCTCGGGATAGCCATCGAGATGGCGATGTTCAAGGAGCGGATGCAGCGCAGCCTGGCGGAAAGCCGTGAATGGCTGATGGGCACCGTTGCCGCGCTCCATGAGGGCGTGGTCACCACCGATGCCGAGGACATCGTGCTGCTCATGAATCGGCGGGCGGAGGAGCTCACCGGATGGCACGAAGCGGAAGCGACGGGGCGCAGAGTCCACGAGATCGTTCGCCTCGAGCCGGCCGCCGGTACGGACGACGCATCGGCGATCGTTCCGGAGGCGGGCAAGCTCATACGCCGTGACGGCAGTACGACGTGGGTGGAGCGTTGTGTCGGTGTGATCGGCGCACCTGCGGATCAATCGTCGGACGACGGGTCCCGCGTCCCCGTGGCGGGACGTGTGGTGGTTCTACGAGAGGTCTCGGAGACCCTGCGCGCGGAGCGGGAGATGCGACGAGCGCGTGAGAAGGCCGAGCGGGCCCTTCAGACGAAGAGCGAGTTTCTCGCCAACGTTACTCACGAGTTTCGCACCCCGCTGAACAGTATACTCGGCATGGCGGACCTTGCTCAGGAGCTTTCCCGTGACGAGCAGCAGCGGGAGTATCTCGGTATTCTGAAGGGGTCGGCGGAGAATCTCCTGGCCTTGATCTCCTCCATTCTGGATCTGTCACGAATCGACGCGGGTCACATGGAGCTTGAGCCGGGGGAGGTGAATCTGGATCGCCTCGTGGAATCCGTGGTGGAGAGCTTTGCCCTGGAGGCCCACAGCAAGGGGCTCGCTCTGCGCCTTATGTACGACCCCGCGGTGCCGGCGTTCGTGTGGACCGACGGCGTCCGGCTGACACAGATCCTGTCGAACCTCTTGGCGAATGCGGTGAAGTACACCGAGGAGGGTGCGGTGACGGTCCGGACCACGTCCTCGGCCGAGGGCGTGTCCATTGCGATAAACGACACGGGTCCCGGTATTCCGGCGTCGGAGCAGGAGACCGTCTTCCGTGCCTTTACGCAGCTCGAAGGCGGGCTTACCCGCAGACACGGCGGGGCGGGCATCGGTCTGGCGGTAGTACGAGAGCTCACCCGTCTCATGAGCGGGGACGTGCGGCTCTCCAGTAGGGAAGGGGAAGGCAGTACCTTCACGCTCACGTTCCCGTTCGAGGCCTTACCCCGCTCGCGGAGTTTCCCGGGCGGCATAGAGGATCGGGCACGGCGAATACTGGTAACCGGCGGTACCGGGGAGGAACGAGAGATGCTTGTGCGATGGGCGCGGGAGATAGGCAGCGACGCCGTACCCGTGGGCTCCGAGCCCGGCGCGGTGAAGGCCGCCTGCGACGCCGGCGTCGATCTGGTGGTGGCACTGAGCGGTGAGGAGCGGGAGAGCGTCATCAAGGAAGTGGAGCGGCATTGCGGTGAGGTTCCGGTGCGCCTCGGCTATCCCATCGGCGGGATGGACCCGCAGCGGGAACGAGCCGCCGACCGAGCGGAACGGTATCTGCCGTTGTCGGAGCCGGTGACGCCGTCGGTCTTCCTTCGTGCTCTCGTGGGTGCTCATCCGGAAGCCGCGGCCGAGGAGTTCCGCGACGACTCGGACGGGAACGTCGACTATGGGGTGGAGGTGCGCCTGTCGGAGCTTCGCGCGCGATTTCCGGTACAGACCCTCGAAGCATCGCGATTGGCGGAGCTGGCGGACGTTGTGCGGGACCTTCGCGCTACGGCGGGGGATGCTCTCTCCGGCCGACGCAGTGAGGTTCTTTTCCGTCTCGCCCTTGCCGCCCGGCGCGGTGATGTAACAACCGCGCGGCGGCTGCTCGGACAGCTCGGATGATACCGCGCAGGCGGGGGCACCTCG
>JBKHEN010000035.1:0-22657 GCA_046540795.1 Spirochaetaceae bacterium
TCGCCGGCGGTCAGGGTGAAGAAGGTGCGGAGGGTGCACAAGAGGGTGCACAAGAGGGTGCACAAGACGTAGAGCTCGAAGGTGCGGGCGCGAGCTTTGTGGCGCCCCTCATGACCGCCTGGGCCGACGAGTATCGGGATCTCACCGACGGGCAGGTAACGGTCAACTATCAGTCAATCGGCTCCGGTGGGGGCATCCGGCAGTTTCTCGAGCAGACGATCATGTTCGGGGCAACCGAGGCACACCTCAACGACGAGCAGATGGAGCAGGTCGAGGAGGAGACCGGCGGCACCGCGTTCAACATCCCGATTACCCTCGGGGCGGTGGCTCCGACGTTCAATCTTCCCGACTTCGGCCCGGGCGGGCTGGTCTTTGACAGCGAAACCATAGCCGACATTTTCCTCGGCAACATTACGCGGTGGGACGACCCGCAGATTGCGGAGCTGAACCCGGACGCGGATCTGCCTGACATGCAGATCGAGGTCGTCCATCGCTCCGACGGATCGGGGACCACCAACGTGTGGACGAACTACCTGAGCAAGGTATCTTCGGAATGGGAAGACCGCGTAGGATACGGTACCAGCGTCGATTGGCCGGTAGGCACCGGCGCCAAGGGCAACGAGGGCGTAGCCGGAGCCGTAATGGCGACCGAGGGCGCTATCGGGTACAACAGCCTGATCTACGCCACCTCAAACGATATCCCCTATGGAGACCTCATCAACAGTAGCGACAATCGCATCCAGGCCTCCCTCGAGACTGCAGGCGCCGCCGCGAACACGGAGCTCCCCGAGGATACTCGTGCCCTCGTTACGGATACGACGGCCGAAGACGGATGGCCGGCCGCCGGGTTCAGCTGGGTCATGGCGTACGAGAAGTTCGATGAAAACGATGCGATCAGCAACCGTACTCAAGCGGAAGAAGTGGTGCGCTTCCTCGTGTGGGTCGTGACCGACGGCCAGGACATGTCGGAGGATCTCGACTTTGCCCGACTGGCCGACCGGCCGACCGAGCTCGGCCTCGACATGATCCGTCGCATCACCTTCGAAGGTGAGCCGATCGGCGAGGAAATTGTCGAAGAAATGGTCGACATGTAGCGAAGGCTTCGTGCGGGCCGCCCGCGTGCGGGCCCGCACGCTTCTAAGTACAACGTACACCACGTTCTCCGCGGCCGGTTTCGACCGGTCGCGGTTGTGTATTCGAGGAGGATCAATGGAACATAGTGACACTTCCTTGCCTCAGGCCGCTCGCCCGATATCGAACGCCATACGTGAACCTGCGGCGCTCTACCGACGCGCGGGTGATCGGGTGTTCACCGCCGTTATCGTGGCGATCGGATCGACTATACTCGTGCTCGCGGTGCTGATGGCGGTCATATTGTACCGGGATTCGGCCCTTACATTTACCGAAATCGGCTTTTTTCGGTTCCTCGGCGGCGTTGAATGGAATCCCGTCACCGGCCGACACGGAGCGTTCCCGTTTCTCGTCGGAACCGTCGCGACGAGCCTGGCCGCGCTCATCATCGCCGTGCCGATCGGCATCGGCTCCGCCATCTTCAGCGCGGAGTACGCACCCAAACCGATTGCAACCGTCGTGAACTACCTGGTCGATCTGCTCGCGTCGATACCGAGCGTCGTCCTCGGGCTGTGGGGCATATTCGTCTTTGCGCCGTTCATGCGCCGGAGTCTGTACATGCCGATGTACGAATGGGCCGGGGCTCACGCTCCGTGGATGCAGTCCGTTCTCGGCTCCCCGACCACCTTCAATCTCGCCACGGCGACGCTGCTTTTGGCGTTTATGATCATCCCCTATACCATGGCCCTCACCCGAGACGCGATCGGACTTGTACCTACCGACCAGCGGGAGGCCGCCTGGGGACTCGGTGCAACGCGGTTCGAGGTGCTGAAAGTCGCGGTGTTGCCGGCAGCCCGCGGCGGAATCGTTGCCGGAGCGTTGTTGTCCTTAGCACGCGCCCTCGGGGAGACCATGGTGCTCGCCATGCTCGTGGGGAACAACAACGATCTACCCTTCCGGCCGTTTCGACCCGCGGCAACCATGCCGAGCATAATCGTCAACGAGTTCCGCGAAGCGGTCGAGACGCTCCATTTTACCAGCGTGATGGCGGTAGGGTTCATGCTGTTCCTGTTGTCGCTCCTTATAAACTTTGCCGCCGCCTATATTCAGCGTAAGCTCATCAAGGGGGTATCCCGACTATGACGCTTCAACAACGTTATGCTCGCGACCGCTTTATCGTCGCCTTGACCGCGGCCGCCACGGTGATTGTCGTTGCGCCGATACTCGTAGTCATCGTCCACGTCTTCATTCAGGGTGTGGGGGCATTGAATGCGGACTTCTTTACCGCGGAGCTCGGGTCCCCCGCGAGGGCCATGACCGGTCGACCGACGGGGCTTGCACACTCCATCGTGGGGACGGTCATCATCGACTTTACGGCGCTGCTCCTGGCGGTGCCCTTCGGCATCGGGGCCGGGGTTATGCTGAGCGAGTATCCCGATCATCCGCTGAATCCGCCGATCCGTCTCCTTGCGGCTACTCTGAACGGCATGCCGGCGGTGCTCATCGGTCTGGTGGCATTTTCCCTGGTGGTACGTCCGATGGGACGTTTTTCCGCCGTCTCCGGGTCGGTGGCGCTGGCGATTCTCATGATTCCGATCATGGCCCGCTCGACGGAGAGCGTACTGCGCATCACGCCGTGGTCGCTGCGCGAGGCGGGGCTTGCACTGGGTCTGCCGCGCTGGCGCGTGACGCTATCGCTCGTTCTTCCCGCCTCTCGCACGGGTTTGATCACCGGTGTCCTGATCGCGTTTGCCCGTGCCGCAGGTGAGGCGGCGCCGCTTCTATTTACGAGCTTCGGTCAAAACTACATGAACACCGACATCACCCGGGCGATGGATTCTCTGCCCCAACGGCTTTACAGCCTTGCCATCAGCCCCTACAAGCAGTGGCACGAGATGGGCTGGGCGGCGGGGATCATTCTGCTGGTTTTCGTCATGGTCGTATTCCTAAGCGGCCGCATCATCACCGCACGTTTCGCCGACTGGATCTCGGAACGAACGAACCAATAAGTCATGAATCGAGGAGGACCTCCATCAATGGACGTACGCATGAGCACTGAAAAACTCTCGGTATACTACGGGCCGGCAGTGGGAGTCCGCGACGTCTCGCTGCCTGTGTATGACAGAACCTGCACGGCCCTGATCGGGCCGTCGGGTTGCGGCAAGACGACGTTCTTGCGGGCACTCAACCGGCTCCACGATCTTACCCCGGAGGCCAAAGTCAGCGGGCGAGCACTGCTCGACGGGGAGAACATCTACGAGAACGGCGTCGACCCGGTGATGATCCGTCGACGCATCGGCATGGTGTTCCAGAAACCCACGCCGTTTCCCACCAAGTCGATCTACGAGAACGTGGCGGCAGGCCTGCGGCTCGTCGGCATCAGACGGCGCGAGGTCCTCAACGAGGTGGTCGAGCAGTCCCTCACCCGCGCGGCGTTGTGGAACGAGGTAAAGGACCGCCTGCGCACCCCGGCAAGTAGTCTTTCCGGTGGCCAGCAACAGCGGTTGTGCATAGCCCGCGCCCTCGCGGTCGACCCCGAGATCATTCTGATGGACGAGCCGACGAGCTCCCTCGACCCGAAATCCGCCGCCCGCATTGAAGAGCTCGTACGGGAAATCTCCGAAGAACTCACTACCGTCATCGTGACCCATAACCTCCAACAGGCGGAACGGCTTGCCGACTACACGGCCTTTTTCTACGTGGGTGATCTCATCGAGTTCGGCGCGACCAAACGCATGTTCCAAAGCCCGGCGGAAGAGCGGACCCAGGAATATCTTGCCGGTGTGTTCGGATAAATGACCGTTCTCTTCGATCTGGAACGCATCGAGCAGGCCCTTCATGGCTTTCGATCGGCGTTTTCTCAGGTGAACGAGCGCCTTTCGATGCAACGGGAAGAGCTGACCGACGAGATGGTCGCGCACATTCTGCAGGCCTACGGGTTTCTCAACGAGATGCTCGAAAAGGGAATGGATGTCTTCACCCCTGCCGGGATGCACGGCATCCTCGAGCTGAACCATCTCGTCCTTTGCGGCTCCGATCCCCGCGTGCGCAGCGATTACTACGCCCATCTTTCGGCGACTCGCAAACGGTTTCTCAAACGGATCCATCCGATCCGAACGTACGTGCTCAAAAACCGCAAACGCCGGCGAGATCCCCACGAGCTTGCTACCGTGTTCTACTCGAAGCTTCTGAGCTACCCGCAGCTCTTTCTCGAAGGGAATCACCGGACGGGCAACATACTGCTCAACTACATACTCTCGAGCGCGGGCGCCGCCCCCTACGTCCCCACCGAGGCGGATGCACACATATACTTGAACCTTTCGGGGGATTTCAAGCTTACCGAGCGCGACAATTCCTTCGACACGACGCTGAAAATGCCGAAATACCGTAAACAGTTCCAGACGTTCCTTCGTGAATACGGAGATCCGGGCTTCACCCGGGACGGATGACCACATGATGCAAACGCTGACGTTGAGTTTTACGATACTCGGGCTGCTCTCCCTCTTCTTGCTCGGGCTCCGGGCCCTCGGCGATGTCCTGCTCGAACGCTCGGGCGGCCGTGCCCGTGTGCCTCGAACCGTTCCGCGGTTCTCGAGCGATGTCGGCATCCTGCGTCGGTTTCTCGGAGGCTTCGCCGCTACCGGGCTCACCGCTTCCCGCCCCGCGGCGTTTATCGAGTTACTCGTGTCCGTCGATTCCCGCCGACTCTCTCCTGCCGCGGCTATGGCGCCGCTCGTGGGCATCAACCTCGGCATGGCCGCGCACCTCTGGATCCTCATAGCTGTGTTGCATGTCCCTTTCACGGGCGAGCTCGGTCTGCTGCTTCTCGCCTGTGCCCTGCCCTTTCGCCTGGGCCTCGTATCAGAAAATCGCTCCGGTGTCGAGTTGCTCGTCGGGACGGGTCTTCTCCTCACCGCCCTCGGGTACCTGGCCGATACGGTTCCCGCATTTCTTGCCGCCGTAGACGCGCCGGCAGCTACACGGCACCTTGCATCGCCGCCTACGCCGCTTATTCTCGCCGCCGTGGCGGCGGGAGCGGCTGTGGCGGCGTGGGTTACGGGCTCTTCTCTCGGCCTCTTCGCGATTACGCTTGTCTTTGTAAGCCAGGGACAGCCGGGGCCGGAGCTGGGCGCGGCGGCGATACTGGCCGCGAATCTCGGCGGGGCGGTCGCCGGAGTGAGCAGCGTTCGCTCTTTCGGTCCGGAAACCGTCAAGGTCGCTCGGGCGCATATTCTGTTCAATTTCCTCGTTCTGGTCGTCGGTCTGGTTCTCTGTATCGGCGTGGCCGACGGGCTTCAGTTCGACATCCTCCCTGCGACGGCTTCACCCGCCGAGGTTCGCTCTACGGCGGGCTCTACCGTGGGGCTCGGTCTCTTGGTCACCTTTTCAATGCTTGCGTCGGCGGCATTCACCGCACTTACGCCACACCTCGCTCATCATTTCCGACGCGTGGCACCCGGCGTCGGCGGGAAGAGTCGCCCCGCCGCCTCGGGGCGGGTACGAGGCGGGGGCCAGACGCAGGGTACCACGACCGCTGCGCTTTCCGCCCGGGGAGAGCGGGGCCCGGCCAGCGAATACGAGCTAAGGCTTGTCCGCTTCGATCTTCCCGAGGGCATGGAGGCCAATCTGCACCTGATACGCCAGGCCCTCGCTCGAATGGCCGAGATTGCCGGCGAGATGCTCATGAACGCCATGAACGCCGGCCAGACCCCCGAACACCTCGACGAAGGGCGCGAGCGCTGTGCACACCTCGACGAGGCGCTGGGGCAACTTGCAGGCGACATCACGGCGGCCGTCGGCACGGCGGTCCGGGCACCCTGCACGCCCGCTCAAGCACTTCAACTCCAACAGCAACAGCAGGTTACCGTCGAGCTTCGAAACATCGGTCTCGACATCACAAAGCTGCTCCGGGTACTCGAACGCAGCCGACGGAAGGGCTACCGACCGCACAAGGAAAGTCGGCAAGAGCTGTTCGACATAACGGCGCAGGTTCTCGACTTTCTCGAATACGACCGGGACTATCTGAGTGGTCGCCTCGAGGGCCAGGATCCGCAGGTGGCGCAGAACATGGAACAGACCATCGACGCCGCCAGAGACCGGCTCAGGAAGCACGCGCGCAAGACGATGGAAAAAAAGTCGGGCGCCGATGTGCGGGGTGAGCTGGCTTTCATCCAGGCGGTGGGATATCTCGAACGCATCGGTGACCGATGCCTTGCCATGTCACGGGCCATTACGCAGCTCGGCACGGGGCCTACCGATACACCTCGAGGAGAAACAGATTCTGAGTGATCGAGAGCAGGACGAAGGAGGTGGCCGCCGCGGCAAGCGGCGTGCTCACCCATCCCATGCCGATCTTCCCGAGCAGTCCGAGGTTGATATTCCGTCCCCCCTTGGCTATGCCGATGCCGAGCACGCCTCCGACCACCGTCTGGGAATTGGAGATGGGCACCAGCGGGAACCACGGTATGCCCCGCGATTCCATCCAAATCTTCAGAGTCTCCGAGGCGAAGAGAAAGAGCACCAGACCGCTTGAGAGTACCACGATCAATGCAGTGATCGGCGAGAGCTTGTAGAGGTCGTTACCGACCGTTTCCATGACCCGCCGGGAGTACGTGAAGATTCCCACGGCGATCGCTATGCCGCCGAGGAAGAACAGCTGTTGGGCACCGGTGAAGCTCATGCCGAGAAACTGGGCGCTCGGAAACGGCGAGACCGGCACGAACACGCCCATGACGTTGGCAATATTGTTCGCCCCGAGGCTATACGCACCGAACGCACCGACGAGCACCAGACCGGCCCGGGTGTAGGCGTCCTGTACGATGATGCCCACGCGAAACCGGGCGAGCACCCGCTTGAACAGGAAATACAGAAGCGCCGCGAATACCATCGTCAGAATCGGGCCGGCCACCCATGATCCGACAATGGTGCTGAGCGATCCGGCATCGGTCTCGGTACGGCTGAAGAGGTTCCAGCCGACGATCGCCCCCACGATTGCCTGCGTCGTGGAGACCGGCAAGCGCAGCCGCGTCATCCAGGTTACCGTGAGCGCCGCCGAGAGCGCCACGGTAAACGCCCCGGGAAGGGCGTTCACCGAGCCGAGCCGCCCGAGGGTCTCCGACGCTCCGGAGCCGCTTGCCACGGCGCCTACTACCACGAAGCCGCTGGCAACGATGGCCGCGATGCGGAACCGGACCATCCGCGTGCCGACGGCGGTGCCGAAAACGTTCGCCGCGTCGTTTGCACCGAGCGACCAGCCGAGGAACAATCCACTGGACAGAAAGAACAGCGTCGAAAGCACAGGCGTTCACGGCTCCGGTCAGGGTTGGCGCTTTATGACGTACACCGATAGTCGCTCGGCCACGTCCTCGGCCTCATCCGAGAGGCTGGCTATCAGCTCCACGAAGTCCCGCAATTGGAGTTTCTCCGCCAGCTCCGGGATCTCTTCCGACTCGAAGATGGCCTTCTTCGCCTGCTCCTCGAGCTGATCGGCCTCGTGCTCGAAGAAGTGCACCTTATGAATGAGGTCTTCCACATCCCCCTTGTTGTCGAAAAACGCCCGGTCGCCCTTTACCACGTTGTCGAGCGCCTCCGCGGAGGCCTTTGCCAGTTTCATCAGTATCGGACGGAGGAACGGGCGCACCTGCGGTTTCTCCACGTCGAAATGCCCGAGCACCTTCTTGGTGGCGTCGATGACGTTATCCGTTGTCTCGAGGAGCCCCAGGACATCCCCGCGAGATTCCGGAATGAGCATTTTCTTGTACAGCCGGTACCGGATCTCACGCCGCAACTCGTCCGCCGCTTCCTCATTGTGACGGATTTCACCGAGCTTGTTGCCGAACTGCGTCATGTCACCGTTGAGATAATCCTCTATTGCCTCATAGAAGAGAATGCCGGAGTTGGTTACGTTGTCGAGATAGTGCTGGATCTTCACCTCGAGGGTGATCGCATTCTTAAAGAGAATTGCCATAGCGCCGTCCTAATAGAAACCTAACACAATTCTAACACGGAGGACAATCACTGGGGCGTACAGTTATCGTGCCGTCAGATTTGCCGTCACCGCGACACCTGTGCAGTATAAGGATTGACGAATATTCTGAGTGGGTCTACCATCAACGAAGATACGCCGTAGCAGCCTGTGCCGGGTGGCGGTATAATTGTGCTGCGGCAGACAAAGGAGGGACAGTATGAAAAGACTGTTACTTACGCTGGTAGTGCTTCTTCTTTCGTTCTCGCTGGCGTATGCCGGTGGGCAGCAGGAGGAGGCGGCCGAGCCCGAGCCCGAAGGCCCGATCACCATCGAGTGGTGGCACGCCATGGGCGGCGCCCTGGGCGAAAAGGTGGAAGAGCTCGCCTCGGATTTCAACGAATCGCAGGACGAGTACGAGATCGATACCGTCTATCGCGGCGATTACTCCGAGACCATGACCAGTGCCATTGCGGCGTTCCGCTCCGGAGAGCCCCCGCATATCGTGCAGATGTACGAGGTCGGCACGCAGACCATGATGGCCGCCGAAGACGCCATCAAGCCGGTCTACGAGCTGATGGAAGAGTCGGGCGAGCCCTTCGATCCGGAGATCTATATTCCGGCAGTAACCGGCTATTACACCACGCCGGACGGTCGCATGCTGAGCCTTCCGTTCAACAGCTCAACGCCGGTGCTGTGGTACAACAAGGACGCGTTCGAGGAAGCCGGACTGGATCCGGATGATCCGCCGGAGACCTGGCCGGAGGTGGCCGAGTACTCGGAGGCCCTCGTGGATGCCGGCTACAAAGGATTCTCCACAGCCTGGATCTCCTGGATCCACCTGGAGAACTTCTCCGCCTGGCACGACATTCCCCTGGCAACCCGTGCCAACGGATTCGAGGGCATGGATGCAGAGCTTCTCTATAACAGCGAAGACCATGTTCGCCACGTAGAGGCCCTGGCCGATTGGCAGGAGGACGACATCTTCGTCTACGGCGGACGCACGAACGAAGGAAACGCCCTCTTCTCGGGCGGCGAAGTCGGTATGTACACCGAATCCTCCGCCGGATACGGTGGGTTCAACGACTCCGCCGAGTTCGAGTTCGATACCGCCATGCTCCCCTACTGGCCGGACGCCGAAGGCGCTCCGCAAAACACGATCATCGGGGGCGCGAGCCTCTGGGTGATGGAAGGTCATTCCGATGAGGAGTACCGCGGCATCGCTCAGTTTTTCAACTACCTCTCCACGCCCGAGGTTCAGGCCGATTGGCACGAGTCCACCGGGTATCTCCCGATCACTGAGGATGCATATGAGCTGGCCAAGGAGCAAGGACTCTATGAGGAGACGCCGGCCCTCGAGACGGCCATCCTGCAGATGACCCGGGCGGAACCGACTGACAACTCCAAGGGACTCCGTCTCGGCAATTACTCCGAAATCCGGGACATCAACTACGAAGAGCTCGAAGCGCTGTTCGACGGTCAGAAGACCGCGCAAGAAGCACTGGACGACGCCGTTGAGCGCGGAAACGAGGTGCTTCGCGAGTTCGAGCGCCAGAACGAGTAACGGTATCCTGCAAGGATCGTTTTAGCGGCCGGTCCCTCACCGGGGATCGGCCGCATCGTTCGCACGTCTGAGATGTAACGAGGTGTATCCGTGGTCACTCAACGAGAGGTTTTCAAGAACAAATTCCTGCCGTATGTGCTGGTATTCCCGCAAATTGCCATTGTGGGCGTTTTCTTTCTGTGGCCGGGGCTACAAGCTCTCATTCTCTCATTGTATCGGGAGGATGCCTTCGGAACCCGCCGCGTATTCGTCGGGCTTGAGAATTTCGAACGCCTGTTCGCCAACGCGAGCTATCTCAACTCCATGTACGTCACCTTTACGTTCAGCTTCTGGGTGATGCTCGTATCAATCAGCCTGGCCTTGTACCTTGCGGTCACGGCGGATCGAGCGATCAGAGGCTCGAATTTCTACACGACCATGTTGATATGGCCATACGCGGTGGCGCCGGCAGTCTCCGGCGTGATGTGGATGTTTCTCTTCAATCCGACGGTTGGAATCGTCTCACACTCCCTGGAGTTCTTAGGCTACGACTGGAACCATGCCTTGCGGCGCGGCCAGGCTTTTGCGCTGGTCACCATCGCGGCCTCCTGGAGACAGATCGCGTATAACTTTCTCTTTTTCCTGGCCGGGCTGCAGAGCATACCGCCCTCGCTCATCGAGTCCGCGGCCATCGACGGCGCCAAGCCGGGGACCCGCTTCTGGAAGGTCGTCTTCCCGCTGTTGAGCCCAACCACGTTCTTCCTGGTCATCATGAACATCATGTACTCCTTCTTCCTTACCTTCGGTATCATTCATCAGGTAACGAGCGGGGGACCACAGCAGGCGACCAACATATTGGTCTACAAGGTATACCGCGACGGATTCGTCAATTTGAATCTGGGCAGCTCCTCGGCACAGTCGGTGGTACTGATGGCTATCGTCATCACGCTCACGTTCATCCAGTTCCGGTTTTTCGAGCGCAAGGTCCATTACTGAGGGAGCACAACGATGGCAATGGTAGAGAGAAACCCGGTACTCACGTTCGTTACGCACGCTGTCCTCGTCCTGGGCGTAATCATCGTGGCATTCCCCATCTACATCGTCTTCGTTGCCTCAACCGTTTCCCTCGGTGAAATTCTGCGGGCTCCGATGCCGGTGGTCCCGGGGGCGGAGATCCTCAACAACTATCTCGCGGCAGTCACCCAAGGCGTCAAGGAAATGGGCGCCTCCGCCGGGCTCATGCTCATGAATAGCTTGATCATGGCCCTCGGCGTGAGCGTCGGGAAGATCGTGATCTCGCTGTTTGCCGCCTTTGCGTTCGTGTTCTTCCGTTTTCCGCTGCGGCAGGTCTTCTTCTGGTCCATTTTCATCACCCTCATGCTTCCCGTTGAGGTACGGATCCTGCCCACCTACGAGGTCGTCTCCGATCTGGGCCTCATAAACTCCTACGTCGGGCTCATACTGCCCATCATTGCCTCGGCAACGGCGACGTTTTTGTTCCGGCAGTACTTCATGACCGTCCCGCGGGAGTTGCCGGACTCCGCAAAGGTGGACGGCGCAACGCCGATGCAGTTTTTCTGGTTCATATTGCTCCCGATCTCACGCACCACGATCGCCGCCCTGTTCGTAATCCTGTTCATCTTCGGCTGGAACCAGTACCTGTGGCCGCTATTGGTCACCACGAAAGAGCAATACTACACACTGCTCATCGGCATAAACCGGATGCTGGCCGTGGGAGACCAACAGGCCCAGTGGCAGATCATCATGGCTTCCACGGTGCTTGCCATGCTGCCGCCCGTGGCGGTGGTGCTGTCCATGCAGAAGCAGTTTATTCGAGGGATGACCGAGCAGGAGAAATAGCGCGACCACGGATCCGCGGACGGATGGGCCAAGCGGGCGGCGCCGCTTGCCGGTGCTCAATACTCTTCTTCGGCTTCGTCTCCGGGCTCCGAAGCGGCGGTCGGGACCAGACGCAGCCCTTCGTTCGATAGGTAACTTCCCCCGGTAACGGGCTCGATACGCTTTATGCCGTTTGCGTCCACCACCAGCCGGAAGCGACCGGCAACCGTGCCTTGGGGCCCGTCGTGTGCAATCACCAGATTCAGATGATATATACGCTTTACCCGATGCAGGCGCACTCGCTTCTTGCTCTCGATCGTCGGGACGAAACCGTATTGGGCACTGAGATGTCTCAGAAAGGGGGTGAGATCCACCATGTTGATATCCGCGACCCCGTTCACCCTGCTGTGCACCGCGGTAAGATTGCGCCGGTTTATGCTGAGCTTCTTGGCGTAGAGAAGGATGCGCTCCTCGTCCTCAGCAAAGAGCGTCTTCTCGAAGTAGCCACGATCTCTCAGTCCACGGATCTCCTCCTCGAGCTTCGGCTCCTCGACGTAATACGCTCGCTCGCTGACCGTGGCCAGGCGCTTGCGGCGGCGATGCTCGCGGATTCGTGAGACCCGGTCGTTCAAGTGCGGCCCCAGCCGCCGCTTCAGCATGTCCCGAAAGATGTCCTTCACACGGTCTTTGAGGATATACCCCGCTACCAGGACGGCGAACAACGAGGTGCTGACGTTGCCGAACCGTGTCTGACCGAAGAACGCAATGCTCGTAGCCAGGGCCATGGCGATTCCTGCCGCCACGGCGTAGGCGATGTGCTCCCCCCGCTTCGCGGTGTCGCGCCGGTCCACGTCGAAGAACAGCACCTCGGAGGCGTACTTCTTCAGCATCTTCTCGCGGTAGACGTACTCCTCGAACTGCCGCTGCTGAGTAATGCTGGACGGTCGGCTGGGGTAACCGCGCCCTTCCCGATAGCGCTCCTCCTTCAACAACACCTTCACGATACGCCCGTAGAGATCGTCCTGTTTCTGTGCATCGCAGAAGGTAAGGATCGTGGTGAGGTACTTCTCGAGCAGGAGGGACATGTGCTCGTCGATCATGCGCACGTGCTCGCGGAACCCCGGATCCTCCTCTTGCGCCGTTTGTGGCGCCTCGATTTGCCTCTTGTTGCCGCTCTCGATCTGTTCCGCTACCCGGTGGAAGCGCTGGGCCACACTATGCGCCGCTTTGACCTCGCCCTCCAAGGAATCGACCGTATCCTTAGAGGGACGCTCCTGGACGATTTTCCGGCGGGCTCGCTGCAAAAAATCCCGGAGGATGGACTTGAAGACAGTCCCAAGGAGCTTCGATTCGTATACGAACGCAGGCTTCTCGAGCGACTCCCCATCGTGAACGTGTCGATGCAGCAGTTTCTCCACCCTGATGAGCGGTGACCCGTCGGAAAGCGGCTCCAGGAGCTCTTCGATCGAAAACACCGGCGTGTTGAAGCGGAGGTAGAGCTTCAACTGCCGAAAGAAGCTCTGAGAGTCATAGGTGGCCCGGGAAATGCGAAACGGCTGCGGCAGGAAGAAGTACACCCGCAGCCCGTACGTATGCCGCGCTCTCCGCGTCTCCTCGAGGAGATAGCGGGCTTTGATTTCGACGGAGTATCGATCGCGTTGCTTGAGAAGCACCCTGTCCATAGAAAACACCGTAGCCATCGAGCATATCACCCCGGTTTCCCGAGGAAAAGGTCCGACGACCACGGAGAGGGCACCTTGATAATGAGTAAAACTGTAGTACATTTAGCTCCGTGAGTGACCTCTCGTCGCTGGTAGTCGTCGGCCACAAGAATCCCGACACCGACGCGGTGTGCTCGGCAATCGCATACGCGCGGCTGAAGACACGGCAGGGCGTGGCAGCCCGCCCCTTCCGCGCGGGGAACCTCAATGCTCAGACCAAGTTCGTCCTCGACCGATTCGCGTGCCCTCCACCTCCTCTACTGACGGACCTGTATCCGAAGATCTCGCACATCATGATCCCGCGGCAGGATCTGTTTGTGCTGCGCCCCACCGACTCCCTGTCCGCGGCGCTGCGAATCATCGTGGAGCGGAGCTTCGCGTTTCTGCCGGTGGTCGACGACAATGAAGTATGCCTTGGGAAGGTAACCGCGCTGCGTCTTGCCCGGCTCCTTGAGGAGCTGCCGGGGGAGTGGGCGGGAGTCCCGACCGACGAGGCACTACGTAACACCTTACAGCGGCCGGTGGGCGAGTTCCTCGAATCGCCGGAGCCGCTGTTCAATGCCGAGGACCTCGTTCGCGACGCGGAGCGCCGCATAAACAACTACAACATCGGTGGTTTCATTGTACTCGACACGGCGGGGCACATCGGCGGCGTCGTTACCCGGGTCAACTTTCTTACGAAGGCCCGTTTCCCGGTCGTGCTGGTCGATCACAACGAGTTCTCTCAGGCCGTACCGGGTATCGAGGAAGCCGAGCTCGTCGAGGTGGTAGATCACCACCGTATCGGCGTACGGAGCACGAGTACACCCATCACCTTCATAAACCGCGCGCTCGGCTCCACCTGTACGATTGTTGCCGACATGTACCGAAGCGCCGGCCTCACGCCGACCTCGGATACGGCGGGACTCATGCTTGCCGCCATCCTCTCGGATACCGTCATTCTGAAATCGCCGACCACCACGCCCTTAGACATCGAGATCGCCTGGGAGCTTGCCGAAACCAGCGGACTCGCCGTTGATACCTTCGGGGAGGAGCTGTTTCGGGCCGGAAGCGAAGTGTCCGAGCTTACGGCAAGCGAGATTGTAGGACGAGATCAAAAAACCTACGACGAAGCCGGCTTTCGCTTCTCGATCAGTCAGATCGAAACGGTGGGGTTCACGCCGGTTGAGGAGCGGGAGGGCGAGATCCTGCAAGCACTATCCGACACAATTGCCGCTCACGGCCTCGATTTCGCCTGCCTCATGGTGACCGACATAACCCGGGAAACGACCCGCCTTGCCTTGAGCGGAAACCAAGGCGTGCAGGATGCGATCCAGTATCCCACGGTTAGCCCCGGCGTCTTCGAGATGCCCGATGTTCTTTCGCGGAAGAAGCAGGTCCTTCCCTATTTGCTCGACCTTCTCGCACGTCTCTGATGCACCGGCTCCCCCTCGGTGCGGGCGGCCGGCCGAGGCACCTTGGCGCTGCCGCTCCGCGCTGCCGGTCTCTCGGCGCGGCGCCTGAGTTTTCCGACACCTACAGCGCCCCCGCAAGGTGAAAGGCCACAGGGATCCAGAAGAACGAAAGAAACGTGGAGACCACCACCACGCTGCGTGCGTGCGACGGATCGGAGCCGAAGCGGACCGGAAGCACATAGGACATGACCGCCGCCGGCAACGCGGAGGCTACGATCACCACCACTCGGAGCTCTCCCTGGAGCCCGAGAATCCACGCCGCGAGCAGAGCCGCGGCCAGCCCACCGAAGAACCTGAGCACCACCCCTGCGACCATGTGCACATCGAGACGTATGCGTTGATGGGCAAGCGACGCACCGAGCGTAAACGCCGCAACCGGCGGCGCTGCATTGCCGGCGAATTCGAAGGACGACAGCAACAATTCGGGCAACGGCACGTCGAGGAAACGCAGCAGGAATGCGGCCGCTAACGCCCACAGCATGGGAGAGGTCGCCACGCCTCGTAGCCCACGGCTCGAAAACCCCCCGGCAGCCATGAAAATTCCCAGAGTAAACAGAAACATGGTGCTCACCTGGTCGTAGATGATTATCAAATTCATGGGGCCCGCCCCGCCCCACAACTGCATGAGCGGTATCCCCAGGAAACCGGAGTTCATGAACAGCACCGGTAATCCGAATGCCCGTCTGTCGACGCCGGTAAGGGCGGCATACGCAACGGTGACGAGAAGAAGCACCACGAGCACGATGATCGCCGCCGCCGCGAGCTGCCCGACGGCATCCGCGCTCACCCGCGAGCGGTAGAGAGCCTCAAAGATCAGAAGCGGCATGAAGAAGTCGGAGACCACCCGTACCAGCGTCTCCTCGGACAGGGTGAAAAACGAAGCCATGAAGAATCCACCGAGTATCAGCAGCACCAATGGCGACAAGATGCCTGCGACGACTGTAAACATGAGGTCTCCTCCCCGTGGAATCACCCGTGGAATCAAGGCCAGCCTATCGCAAACAACGCCTCTTGGCGAGAAGCTCCACTCTTCACAAATACTTCATGTTTCGTGGACAGAGCCTTAGCACGCATCGTGTAAATTAAAGATAACACTTTAGGCTAGGAGGGCCGTTATGAAGAAGTTTGCATTGTTCCTTATTGTCCCGCTGCTGCTTGGTGTGGCACTCATGGGGTGCGAGCCTATCGACGAAGAGGAGCTCGAGGAATCGGCACCGCAGGAAGAGGAAATGTAACAGCGGTGAGGTAACCGGGCAACCCAAGGTTGCGGTTACCATTACTCCACAGGGACGGGCGCGGTCGCCGGCGAATCAGTCGGGCCGCGCCCGTTGTTTTTGTGCGTTCACTTCGCCCGGGAACGGACACGGCCTCCCGGGGCCGCGTGACTTGCCGCAGGTGAGTGCATCCGTTAGCATAATGTTAACACAACGGATTGAACGAGGATCTCGTGAACAGACTCAGCAGCATCGTACTCGTGCCTTCGGATGAAATGATCAATTTTATTATCTCGCTGATCCTGGCGGTGGGGCTCGGGCTAGCTATTGCAACAGTCTATCGTTACACGCACCGAGGAATGAACTACGAAAGCAGCTTTCTCTCGACTCTCGTGCTGCTTACCCCGATCGTGACGCTGGTGATGTTTTTCATTCAGGGGGACCTGGTGCTTTCACTGGGCCTAGTGGGGTCGCTGTCGATCATACGCTTCCGCACGCCCATCAAGGACACTCGCGATATGGTGTTCCTGTTCTGGGCCATCGTCACCGGCCTCGGCTGCGGCACGCTGCACTGGACCCTCTCAATCCTCGCGACCATCTTCATGTCGCTGCTTCTGGCCGTGTTTTATCTCTTGAGGTACGGGCGACAACTCCATGTCGAGTATATTCTGGTCCTTTCCGGTGTCGCCCCCTATGACTATGAGGGGCTTGAGGAAATGGTGAACGACACGGGGGCGCAGGTGCAACTGCGCAGCCACGAGGTGGACGGGGAGAACTGGGAGCTTACATACGAGTTCCGATTCGATCGGCAACTGGAGCCGCGTATTCAACGCCTCGTTGAGGCCGCTCGAGAAGTCCGCGGGGTCAATAAGATTTCGCTTCTGACGCCGCAGTTGACACTGCCGATGTAAAGGAACCCCCGATGAGAAGCACGTCACGCTTCGAGCGAAAGTACCGCCTGAGTGTAGCCGACTACTTTCGTGTGCGAAACACGGTACGGGCGTTCATGCAACCTGATCATTATACCCGCCAGTGCGGCGGCCAATATCTGGTCCACAGCCTGTACTACGACACGCACGATTACCGTGCTTTCCAGGAGCGTTACGACGGAGATTACGGGCGGATTAAGCTCCGAATACGCGTCTACACCAACTCTCCTTGCAGGGAGCCGGCGGTGCGTGCGGAGCTCAAGACCAAGAAGGGCTCACTCATGGAGAAGCACAGCTCCTTTGCGTCCTTCCGGCAATACGTGCACTTCTGCAAACACGGCAGTTGGGACAGCCCGGACGATCCGGTTCTCGTGGAGTTCGAGCGATTGATGAGGGCAAGAAACCTCGAGCCCACCCTTCTGGTGCAATACCGTCGGGAGGGATACCGGGCGAGGGACGGCCTGCATTCGGTCCGGCTTACCCTCGACCACAACGTGCATAGCACGCGTGCTCGCGAGCTCTTTCCAAGAGATCACGTGCTCAAGCCGCATCGGCCCAGGCACATTGTCCTCGAGATCAAGACCGCTCGTCGAGAGGAACCGGAGTGGCTGCGCGGTATCATACGGCGGCACTCCCTCAAAGCAGAGCCCAATAGCAAGTACGTACAGGGCATTGAGATCATCCGCCCGCATATGGTCACGGAGCACGGCCCGGTATGAGCCCCGATCCCCTCAAGCGTATTCGAAGAATGGCCGCCGTTTCCGCAACGGCTCTCGTCGTCGTGGTGGCCGGGTATCTCGTTCTGTACCTCGATAGCCGCACCATGGAGTTCTCCGATCCCGCTATGGAAGAGGCCGTTTCCCGGGCGATCGAAGGGGAGATAGGGGAAGTGCATAGGAGCGATCTGGAAGAGCTCACTCACCTCGACGCCTCGGGTGCGGGGATAACCGATCTCTCCGACATCGCCCTCATGCCGAACCTCCGCTCCCTCGATCTCTCACGAAACGATCCGCACTCCCTCGCTCCCCTCACCCGGCTCCGTCATCTGGAAGAGCTGCGTATCGGGGGTATGGACATGCGCTCGGCCTCCGAGCGCGAGCTGGCGGAACTCCGCCACCTTCGAAATCTCCGGCGGCTCCACCTCGACAATAACCCGGAGCTTCACGATATCGAAGCTCTTACCGAATTCGATTCACTTCGCTCACTCTCCCTGCGAAACACGGATGTATCCGAACTCGCCCCGATCGTACGACTTGCGCGGCTTCGGGAGCTCGACCTACGGGAGACAAGCCTGTCTCGGGCAAGTCTCACCCCGCTCACCCGCCTCGGCGCTCTCGAACGCCTCAACCTGCGCGGGGCGGGCGTTCGCGACATTGCCCCTCTCGGCGATCTCACCGGGTTGCGTTACCTCAATCTCCATTCCAACCCCGGAATCGAGTCGCTCGAACCGCTGCGGGAGCTTACGCGCCTCGAGACGCTCATTCTGAGGAACGTACCGATCGAGGAAGACCTCGAGGTGATAGCGGACATGCGAAACTTGAGAAGGCTGAACATTCGCAACACCGGTGTGCGCGAGCTCGACGTCCTTGCCGACCTGATGGCGGCGGGTGCGCTACAGGACGATCCCGACGGCGGTATCCGTGCGGAAGTGGACATTCGCGATAACCCGATTGCCGGAAGTTCGGCGGAGGGGCCTTCAGGATACGATCCCCTCAGGCCGTACTGGGAACACATATCGGCGCGCTATCCCGAACGCCTTCCCCGGGCCCCGACCGGCGAGGTCGTCATCAACGAAGTGATGACCTCCAACGGGACGACGCTGTCGGATCGTCGAGACGAGTATCCGGATTGGGTAGAGCTTTACAATCCGGGAGATGCGCCGGTCGACCTCAGCGGCTACTTCCTCTCCTCCGATCCCGATGAGCCGGAGATGTTTCGATTCCCTGAAGGAACACGGCTGGAAGCGGGCGAGTACCTCATTGTGTTCGCTTCCGGAGCGGAGGATTCCGCTACCCCGTCGGCTTCGGATCTCGCGGAAGACGCAGCCGAGTTACACGCCGGCTTTGCGCTGTCCTCAGACGGCGACACGGTCGTCCTAACCGAAAGCGACGGATCCACTACCGTCAGCGAAGCGCAGGTACCGCAGATCCCGCGCGATATGAGCTACGGGCGCCGGGGAGATGGGGTTGAAGGGGGAGATTGGGCCGTGTACGTGGACCCTACCCCGGGGCAATCTAACGCCGACGCCCCGACGCACCAACCGGTGTCCTTCTCGGAGGGTGCAGGCTTCTTCGAAACGCCCTTTGATCTCGAGCTCTCGGTAGATGACGAAGGCGTGGAGATCTATTACACCCTCGACGGCTCGCCTCCGGATCCCGAGGCTGCCGGAGGCATCCGGACGTACCGTTATCGCGACCATGAAACAGGGCGGTTTCACATCGGCATCACTCGGACGTTTCGCTATCGAGGACCGATCTCCATTCCCTCTTCCGGCCGGCTGCAAGAGGAGCCTCGTACGCCGACCCTTCTTGCCGAAATCCCGACCACCGTACCTGAGGCGGAATTCTGGGACTGGCAACGTCCGGCAGATCCCGGCTTCCGCGCCACCGTGGTGCGTGCGGTCGCATATGACGGGGACGAATACCGAAGCCGGGTCCATAGCGGATCCTATTTCGTGCACCCCGACGCCGAGCGGGCTTTCCCGCTCGGCGTTGTATCAATCTCCGCGGATCCGCGAGATTTTTTCTCCTATGAGCGCGGGATATACGTTCCCGGCTTGATCTACGATTCGGAAAGCGAGGCTCGAGTCGAGAGCGCAGCCTCCGCCGCGGAGCCGCACGGCCCGAACGCATCGCGCAGCACCTCACCGACCGGTGAGGGAACGAGGGACACAGGGACAGGGGCGGGGCCGGGGGCGTGGATGAGCCTCCCGGCAAACTACGGAGAGCGCTACGAGGCGCCTTCTCACATCGAGTTTTTCGAGCCCGACGGCTACCGCGCCCTGAGCCAAGATGCGGGCGTACGCGTGCACGGCTCATGGTCCCGCGCCCATCCGTTGAAATCTCTGCGGCTTTACGCGCGAAAGGACTACGATCGGCAGGGCTATTTCGATTATCCGCTTTTCCCCGGCGCTACGCGGCAGGGCTCGCATGAAGCGGTTACCGCGTATAAGCGGCTTCTGCTGCGCAGCGGCCAGAGCCTGTTTCGCAGCCATTTACAGGACGGGATCATCCACGACCACGTGCGACCCCACGTCGACGTGGATCTCCTCGATTACCGCCCCGTCGTTCACTTCATAAACGGAGAATACTGGGGCCTCAAGAATCTGCGCGAGCGATTCGACCGGTTCTACCTGGAGTCCAATTACGGGCTCGACCCCGAGGAGGTCGTGATCCTCGAGCGGGGGCTGGGGCTGGAGTTCCTCGTTGACGAGGGGCGCCCCGGTGATGCCGAGCCGTTCAACCGGCTCCGGGCTTATGTTGCCGAGCACGATATCTCCGAGGAAGAACACTATCACTACGTTCGCTCGCGGATGGATGTCGACAGCTTCATAGACTACAACATCGTGCGCATATTCTCGGGCGATTTCGACGGCGTCAACAAACACGTCGCCGTATGGCGGCGCCGGGGCGAGGCGGATCCCGACGCGCGGCCAGGCCACGACGGGCGTTGGCGCTGGCACACGTGGGACTTCGACAACGCGCTCATGTTCACAGAAGACGATGCCATGAACTACTACGCGAACGATCGCACACTCGCTGAGCACCGGCAGGCCATGTGGGATGACTTCGCCGAGGTGGGAGTTGACGCGGGCAGGCTGGCTCCGGGGGAGCGCTGGCCACGCCTTGCGTTACCCGCGACCCGCGATCACCGCTACACGATCCTCATCGATGGGCTCATGGACAACGAGTCGTTTCGTCACCGCTTTATCAATCGCTTCGCCGACCTCCTGAACTCCGTCTACCGGCCGGAGGTCCATGCCGAGGCAATCGAAGAGGCGGCGTCGCGTATCGAGCCCGAGATGCGGCGGCACATCGCTCGTTGGGGCTATCCCGCCTCCCTCGGGTACTGGCGCTCTCAGGTGGAAGATCACCTGGAGTTTGTCCGCAAACGCCCGACCTTTCAGCGAGAGCACATGCTGGATTACTTCCGCGATCGGGGGCACGATACGGGGCGCGTAGCCCCCCTAGCTATCGAGCTGCCCGAGCGTGGCGGCACCGTACGCGTAAACACGCTCCTTCTCGACGAGGAAACGCCGGGGGCAGAGCCCGGCACCCTATGGCGGGGCTTTTACTTCACGGGGGTTCCCATCGAAGTCGAGGCAATCCCCGACGCGGGCTTCACCTTCGAGCGATGGGAAGGCGAGGTACCGCAGCGGCAACAGAGGCGTCAGAGACAACAGACCGACGCCGGTTCACGGCTCGAGCTCGATTTCGATCGCGGACGACTGCTCCGTCCGGTGTTTGCGAGAGAGTAGCCGAGCGCAGAAGTCGTCGGGCCGGGCTAACCGGTCCGGCCACTGTCGCTGTCGCTGTCGGCGTTGGTGCTGCCGACGCGGCGTTCCGGCGGCCTGCCGCGGCCCGCGTTGCCCATCGCCCATCCTCCGCCGCGCATGGCGACACAGTCTTCAGTTCACCATCACCAACACGCCCGCACAGGCAAGGATCACCAGCAGCGCCATGCGTAGCACCTGCCTCGGCACACGATTGACATTGCGCGCGCCTATGGCGGCGCCGAGAAGCACCCCGGGGACCAGTCCCACAAGTGCCTGCCATTCCACATTCCCCCTGCTTATGTGGGCAACAGCGGCAACCAGTAACGAAACCGTCGAGACCACGCTGGTCGTTCCAACCGCCTGAGGCCCCGGCAGTTTCAGCACCATGATGAAGGCGATGACGATGATGGACCCGGAAATGCTCGTTGCCCCCATGAGAGCGCCGAGAACTAGGCCGAGGAAGGGGGACACGTAGAGCTTCCACGGCGGCAGGTACAGATCATGCGGTTGGGGACGAAGAATCACGTAGCGGTAGAAGAGCACGATTACCGAGACGACGATCACGACCCCGATGACCGATTCCAGCGGAACGACCGCGTTGATCTCTTGGGCGTAGCGAGCCGTCAAATAGGCCGCGGGCACGGCAGGGATCGCAAACCACACGGCGATCGCTGTCACCACGTTAAGCTCACGATAGTGCTGCACGGCTCCGGAGAGCATCATGGCGAAACCCGCCGTGGTCATGGTCCCCACCGCGAGAACCGGCGGCAATCCGAAGAGTATGATGAGTCCCGGGGTGCCGAGCAACGCGGTGCCTATTGCCGTGAATCCCACGACCAGCCCGACCGTGAGCCCCCAACCTGCGTATGCAAGCGCAAGAAGAATGTATTCGACCTCCATGTCTCCGCTCTTTTCCTTCCTATCCTTCCTACCGCCGGGCCTATCCTTCCTACCGCCGGGATTTCACGGACGAGCAGGAAGCCTCGAGTAACGCAGCTACGGCCTGAGCGGCCTTCCCGCCGTCGAAATACTCCCCGGAGACGTAGTCACTGGGCTTATCACGGAACCGGGCCGCCGGTCTACTCTCGAGTAACGATACCCCCGCGGCGACCTCGAAGACGTCTCTGAGGACGGCTTCGGTTGCACACTGGAGTGAGTCGATCCAGGTATCAGCGGTGATCTCGACGCCGAACGCAGCGGCCTTCTCAAGAGCGAGCCGACTGGCAAGCTCCCCGTGCGCACGGCGGATGCCGAGGGCGGCATAAAGAAAAACCGCGCCCTGCCCGATCTTCGGATCCTCACAGCTCACCAGGCAATCAGAGCCGAAAAGCGGCTCGCCGGCGGCATCCTGTGCCATCTTTACGGTCAGTAACGGATAAAGCCACCCGCCCGATAGCCGCAGCACCAGGCGAGTGTCCTCATATACC
>JBKHEN010000036.1:0-21599 GCA_046540795.1 Spirochaetaceae bacterium
GCGGCCGCAACCGAGGAAAGCGGAACCGATCCAATCGTCGCGGCGGCGGCGGCGGCGGTGGGAACAAGGACCGCAGCCTGAGCATCAACGACCTCTCCAATATGAATATGAAGGAGCTCAGGCAGTTCGCGGGCAAGATGGGCATCAGCCAGGACAATCTGCTCTCACTGAAGAAGCAGGAAGTCATCTTTGCCGTTCTCAAGGCGCACACCGAGAGCAACGGGACCATTTACGCCTACGGCTCCCTGGAGATCCTTCCCGACGGCTACGGTTTCCTCCGGTCACCGCAGAACTCATATTTGCCGGGACCGGACGACATTTATATTTCCCCGTCGCAAATAAGGCTCTTCAACCTGAAGACCGGGGATACGGTCTACGGGCAGATCCGTCCGCCGAAGGAGGGGGAACGGTTCTTTGCCATGCTGCGGGTCGAGACGGTGAACTTCGACAATCCGTCCGTGGCCCAGACGCGGATCCCCTTCGACAACCTAACGCCGCTCTATCCGGATGAGCGTCTCGACATGGAAATGCCGAACGGCGACATCACCACCCGGATGATCAATCTGTTCACGCCCATCGGGAAGGGACAGCGGGGCCTCATCGTCTCGCCGCCGCGGACCGGCAAGACGATCGTTCTGCAGAAGATAGCGAACGCCATCACCACGAATACTCCGGACTGCTATCTCATCGTGTTGCTCATCGACGAGCGCCCGGAAGAGGTCACCGACATGCAGCGCAACGTCGACGCGGAGGTGGTATCCTCTACGTTTGACGAGCAGGCGACACGGCACGTGCAAGTAGCCGAGATGGTGCTCGAGAAGGCACGAAGGCTCGTGGAGCACAAGAAGGACGTGGTGATCCTGCTCGACTCGATCACGCGTCTTGCCCGCGCATACAATCAGACGGTACCCACCTCGGGCAAGATTCTCTCCGGCGGAGTGGACTCCAATGCGTTGCACAAGCCCAAGCGGTTCTTCGGCGCGGCTCGCAACATCGAGGACGGCGGTAGCCTCACCGTCGTGGCCACCGCGCTCATCGAGACCGGCAGCCGAATGGATGAAGTGATATTCGAAGAGTTCAAGGGCACCGGTAATATGGAAATCAATCTCGACCGGCGCCTGGCCGACCGAAGGCTTTACCCGGCGGTGAACATCAAGAAGTCCGGTACGAGACGGGAGGATCTCCTGCTTACCGAGGAGGAGCTGCAGAAAATGTGGATCCTCCGAAAAGTCATCAACCCCATGGACGACGCGGAGATCATCGAGCTTCTCATTGACAGGATGAAGAAAACCAAGAACAATGAGGCGTTCCTACGATCGATGAATACGTCATCGACGATGGAATGAGGAGCCGGTTCGTGGCCGGGTTTCAGGACCGTGACGGTCCCTCAAACGGATGCGACGCCGGTTGCAAAGGAACGGATTACACGCACGAATAGCGAGAATACAGGAGCAGCGAGAGAACATGAAAAAGGACATTCATCCCCAGTACCGACCGGTCATCTTTCGGGACACTGCCTCGGGGACCCTCTTCATGGCCCGCTCGACGGTCAAGACCGATCAAACGATCAAATACGAGGACGGAGACGAGTATCCCGTGTTCGATGTGGAAATCTCGAGTGCTTCGCATCCCTTTTTCACGGGCAAGCAGAAGCTGGTGGACACCACCGGTCGGGTCGAGCGGTTCAAACGACGGTACAACATCAAATAGCGCCCGCGGAGTAGCTCAAGCAATGCGCCGGCTCGGGCGCTCCCGTGCGGTGGCTTTGCTCGTGGGAGAGTCATCCGTAGTCGCGTAGGTACAGTCCGCCGGCCAGAAGCACCGCAATGGCCACAAAGAGCTTTCCCAGCCAGTCCCCGTACATCGTGTAGAGCGTGAAGTTCTCGGTTTCGTAGATGGGCACGTCGGCAACCAGGACTCCCGGTTCGAACATCGGAAGCTCGTCCAAGACCCGGCCGTAGGCATCAACTATGGTGGTCAGCCCCGAGTTGGTAGCGCGGGCAAGGGCGGTACGGTTTTCGATGGCCCGGAACCGCGCCGAGACAAAATGTTGAATCTGCGCGGACTCCGTACGGGACCATGAGTTGTTTGTCAGGTTCACCAGTATGTCTCCGCCGAGTAGCACAAATCCTCGGGTAAGGTAGCCGAAGGAGTCTTCGAAGCAGATCGGAGGACCGAAACGGATGGTCTCCTCCGGATTCCCCGCCGAGGTGACGGCGAATACCTTGTGCTCCGGCCCGACGGTCCAACCGCGGCCAATCCCGATAACGTCGCGATAGAAACGTCGCACGGGCTCCAGATTCCAAAAGGGAATGTTTTCGGCAAGGGGGACCAAGTGCTGTTTGCCGTAGTCCGCTGCCATGCGACCGGAGGGCTCGATAAGGACGGCTCCGTTCATGATGGCTCCCGTCTCGGCGTCGAGCACCACCGGCGCGCCGGTGACCAGCGGCGTGTCGATTTCTTTCAAGAAGGGGACGAGAGGATCGCCCTCGGGCCGTGTTCTGTAGAACCGCGGATTCTCCGGGTACGGGCGTTGCAAGGTGGTCTCACTCCAGGCCACGAGGTCGATCTGCGCGTCGCCGGCGGCGAGAGCGTCGCGAGTGAGTTGCTGAGCACGGCGCATGCTCCGCTCTTCCTCGCCTGGGCGCCATTGGTCGGCGTTGTGTTGAACCAACGCGACACGAGCGGTGCGCGAAACCGGGATGGGATTGGCATAGCGCCAGATACCGAATCCTACGGCCAGGGCTACCAGGATCAGCACGAAAGCGCCGCTTTGAAGTGCGGCGTCCGGGGCGCGTATCCTTCGCGCAACGGGGGAGGCTACGGTGTCGGTACGGAGAAACACATCGGCGAGCACTCCGTTTGCCGCAGCCGTAATGAAGGAGAGTGACCAGATACCGGTTACCTCGACATGCTGCACGTAGACGAGGATCTCGCTCGGCGGATATGCCAGCAATCCCCAGGGATAGGCAAGGAACCCGACCGATTTCAGGTACTCATACCCGGCCCATGTCGCAGCCACGGCAAAGGGTCGCCAAAGCTCCCGCTCTCGGAGTAGTCGCATGAGAATAGGAGCGAAGAAGGCGTGGATGAGCGCGTAGCCGGCTGTCGTGCCCCCGAGAGTCCACACGGAAAAGTCTCGGAAAAAGGCCAACCAGTAGTTCGACGCAGCGGTAGACACCGCGCCGTATACGGCGCCCATACGTGCGGCGTCCAGGCCGGTATCGGCGCGAGCCAAGGCGATGAAGTAAGGCACGACGCAGATGAGCCCTAGCACGACGCTTCCGGTGGGAAACAGCTCGTTGGGAAGAGCCAGGGCGGTGACTATGCCCGAAAAGACAGCAAGGATCATACCCATCGGGCAAGAATATCGGAAAAGTTGACTTTGTTGAACAAGGCGACCGTTTCGAGTACAATGAAAATTGCTGCATACTGCGGAGGGGGGCCGAATGACAAACTATATCGCCGCCCACGAGGCGGAGTACGGTGACGCGCCGGAAGTAACCGTGTCCGCTCCGGGAAGTATCACCGTTATGGGCTCCCACACGGAGGAGAACGGTGGCCCGGTGCTTCGTATCGCAATTCCCCGTCGCATGTGGGTCCTGCTTTCCCGGCGCAGGGATTCATTCCTCAGGTTCTTCTCGGTCGATCACGGCGAACGCAAGCGTACCAGCATTCCCAATCTCAAGTATCGGCGGGAGGACCGGTGGGCCAACCTTCTCAAGGGTGCCGTAACTCAGGTTCTAGGGCTGGGAGCACCGGTTTGTGGTCTCAACGTCACCGTCGGAGGGACCGTCCCCGTGGAGGCGGGCCTGGGTGCCTCGGCGGCCATCATATCCGCCATGCTGAGTGGATTGCGCACGCTCTTCGCCCCCGATGCGGACGACATGACGTTGTGGCGGTGCGGCGCGGGCGTCGAGCAGGCGTACTTCGGCCACGGCAGTGGAATCTCGCCCTTCGCTACGGCGTTTCTCGCTGCAGAGGGCTATGCCGTGCTGACGGACGAGCGCTCGGACCACCCGCAGTTGATCCCCCTCGATTTGGGGACCGCGGTGTTCGACGTCACCGTGGCAGGGGTCCCCGAGCTTCCCCGGCAGTCCGCTTTTGCCGCTCGGGCCGAGGAGTGCCGACAGGGGTTAGCGGTGCTCTCGCGTCGGCGCCGCGGGCAGGCCCTGCGAGACTATCGGACTACCGATATCAACGAGCACATGGGAAGCATGTCCGAGAATGTACGGCGCCGATGTCTGCACGTGCTGGAAGAAGGTCGGAGGGTAACGCACATGAGCCGGTCGCTCATGCACGGTCAGCTACGGGAAGCAGGCCGGCTTCTCAACCACTCTCACTTGAGCTTACGCGACAAATACGAGGTATCCTGTCCGGAGATCGACTGGTTGGTGAAGCATGCCGGCAGGGTGGGCGGTGTCTATGGATCCCGGCTGGCGGCGGGCGGTTTCGGCGGGTCGACACTAACACTGCTTGAAGCCGACAGTCAGGGTGCGTATCATGAGGTTTTAGAGAATTATCGCCGAATATTCGGTTTTCGGACCGAGTCGTTCGTTGCAGGACCATCTGCGGGGGTGGAGGTCCGGTGGAGGGAGAATGCGCATACTGCTGACCAACGATGACGGCATTGAAAGCCCCGGGCTCCATGCGGTCCGAGAGGCGCTCGAGCCGTATCACGAGACATGGGTGCTCGCGCCGGACGGAGAGCGCAGCGCCATGTCCCATTATATAACCGTCAAGGATCCCATCCGGTGTCGAGAGGTAGGAGAACGGGCGATCGCCGCTACGGGCTCTCCGGCGGATTGCGTCATTCTGGCAATGGCCGGGGCGCTGGATGCTCGCCCGGAGGTAGTGATCTCGGGCATCAATATCGGTGCGAACCTGGGAACCGACATCATTTACTCGGGTACCGTCGCCGCAGCGCGGCAGGCCGCCATCATGGGTGTTCCCGGTATAGCCCTGTCGGTTGACGGCTTTCGAGGAACACTGTATTTCGAGCCCCTCGCTCGGTTCGTCCAGGATCGTCTGGAGGAACTCGTCGGACTGTGGAATCCGGAACACTTTATCAACATCAACGCGCCGAACACGCCGGAGGAAGACAAGCCGGTTGACGTGACCTCACCTTCGGTGCGTGTGTATCATGACAAACTCTCGGAGTTTCGTACGGCGGGAGGGGACGTATACTTCTTCATGGCCGGGCAACCGGCGGAGCCGGAGCTGATCCCGGGTACGGATTGGTATGCGGTGCACCATGGAGCAATTTCGGTGACACCGGTCGCGTTGAATCCGAGCTCCCATCCGGTTCGGGAGGAGTACGAACGGGCTCTGTATGTGGATTCCGCGGTGTGAGCACTATGGCGTCGATTGACGAAGGTGTACGACTTCTCGATGAGCAGAACTACTCGAAAGCTCTTGAGACGTTTTTGTCCGTCGATGTGGACCCGGAGGAGCATCCCGAGCTCTCTTACTATCTGGGACTCTGCTACACTAACCTGGAGAAGTACGACGAAGCCGTGCTGTACCTGGAGCAGGCCGCTGCCGGGGAGAGCGAGCTTCCTCATATCTATCAGAGTCGCATGCTTCTCGGGTACATCTACACGGTTACCGATCGACACCGCCTCGCGGAGTTCGAGTTTTCCCGGTTACTCGAGGAAGGCTTCGAGTCCGCGCGGGTACATGCGGCCCTCGGACACGTGCAATATGCGCTGGGAAAGACCAGCGCCGCCATCATGCAGCTGGAAAAGGCACTGGAGATCGACGGAGAGAACCCCACGGCGCTGAACTCGATCGGATACATCATGGCGGACAACGGTATCCGCCTCCAGGCGGCGTTATCGTACTGTAAGCGCGCGGTGGCCGCCGCTCCGGAGAACCCCGCATATCTCGACTCCCTCGGGTGGTGTTATTTCAAGCTCGGGCATCCGGATGAAGCCCGTACGCTCATCAAGAGAGCCCATGAGCTGGCGCCGGAGAACGAGGAGATCACCGAGCACTGGAACGAAGTGAGGAGGTCCTCGTGAGATGTCGGCGACCGTTGCGGCGCGGGCGACGGCGGTTGCACGGAGGAGCTCTTCCTTCGATGCTGCTCGTGACCCTATTCTTCCTCTCGGGCGGCGTGCTCTTTCTCGGCTCCCAGGGCATCGATGTCGATGAAATCGACGCGGAGGAGGAGTTTCAGTTCGGCGTGCGGGCGTTTCACAACGGCCGCTACAACGAGGCCATCCTCTCCTTCACCCGGTCGCTCAGCTTCGAGGACGACACCCGCACGCGGTACTGGCTCGGCCGTGCATACTACTTCGGCGGATTTGTGGATGCCGCGTTGAATCAGTGGCAGTATATCATCGACGGCCGCGAGGGGTCCGCGCAGCTTCGGGCGCTCATCGATATCGTATCGGCCCGGCAAGGCGTCGTTCCGGAGCTCTACGAGCCCGGCGAGTGGACCGTCATGAGTGAGCTCTCCGGTCGTCAGGGAGAGCGGTCGTTGTTCGAGCGGCCCGTGTCGGTGGAGCCGCGCCGTGACGGGTCGTTCTATCTCACCTCCTTTGCCGGCCGTGACGTGCTCCTGCTGAATCCGAACGGCGTGCTCCAGCGGCGCCTGCGGGGCGGGCTCGAAGGCTTTGATCGTCCCTTCGACGTGCATGATCCGGGTGGGGATTTCATATTCGTCAGCGAATTCGGCGCAGATCGTATTGCCAAGGTGAATCCTCGGGGAAACAAGATCGCCACCTTCGGCGATTCGGGTACAGGAGACGGTGGCCTTCGCGGCCCGCAGTACCTCGCCTCGGACGGAGAGCGGTTTCTCTACGTAAGCGACTGGGGCAACGGCAGGGTGTGTGTATTCGACTTCGACGGAGAGTTTATACAGAGTTTCGGAGCCTCCGAGCAGGCCGGAGACTTTGAGGGTCTTTCCGAGCCCACCGGGCTCGTCTGGTTGAACGACCGGCTCTACGTGGCCGATGCCGAGGACGGTAACATTCATGCCTTCGATGACGGGGGAAATCACCGCCGTAGCATCGAGGGGTTGGGCCTCGAGTCACCGGAGAAGATGACCGTGGGGGCCGACGGAACCCTCCTGATCGCGGACGGCTCGCGGCTGGTGGAGGTGGATCTCGAGAATGAGACCGTCCGGGAACTCTCCGAGTTGGCGGGATCATCCGACGGGGTCACCGGAGCGGCCCTGGACGCAAACGGGAATCTGTTGGCCTCGGATTTCGATCGGAGTCAAGTCTACTTCCTCTCACGTGTGCCAAGTCTGTACTCCGGGCTTCATGTGCAGATAGAGCGGGTTGTAGCGGACGACTTCCCGGAGGTCTATGTGGACGTCGCCGTGGAGGACCGTCTCGGTAGTCCGATCGTCGGACTCGATGCAAGCAATTTTCACGTCGGCGAGGGTGACCGTGCCGTCGAGGGGCCGCAGCTCGTCTCGGCGTCACACGATGTATCCCGCTCGCAGATCGCGCTGTTGCTCGATAAGTCGGCCGGGATGGAGCAGTACACGGAGGAGCTCGGAGAGGCGGCATCCCAGCTGGCAAATGGAGAAGGAGCGACACTGCGGGTGGTCTCAGCGGGAGACTCACCGGTGCTCGAGGCGCGTTCAGGGAGTGCCTCGGGGCGGATCATAGAGGCGGCCGAGAGTGCCGAGGGCTTCACCGATACATGGACCTTTGATCAGGGCCTCTACTTTGCGGCAACCTCGTTGCTCGATACGCGGGAGCACCGGGCAATCGTATTCGTTACCCGGGGAGAGTTGGGACAAGGGGCGTTTCAGAACTACGGGCTTTCGGAGCTGGCCGCTCTCCTGCGGAACAACCACGTGGAACTCTACACGGTGTACGTTACTCCCGACGCACACAGCGAGGAGCTGGAATTCCTCAGCGAGGAATCCGGCGGGGAAACGATGTTCCTCTATCGTGACGACGGTATCGGGGGAATCCCGCGGCGAGTGCTCGAGCATCCGAGTGGGCGGTATACCCTGAGATATACCTCCGGTCGCGATACCGATTTCGGTCGGGCCTACATCCCCTTGGAGGTAGAGGCGTACCTGATCCGGCGGAGCGGACGTGACGAGGCCGGATACTTCGGGCCGAGCGAGTTCTAGACGGGAGTCCGGAAGAGGTGTTTCGACGGATCCGTGAGCACATGCGAGGCCGCCGCAGGGATTGGGAAGCGTTGTGCAACCGATGCGGCCTGTGCTGCTACAAACGCAGCCGCCTCAACGGTGGCGGCGTGTTCATCGATTATTCGCAACCCTGTCGATTTCTCGATACGGGGACCTCGCTCTGTCGGGTGTACGACGAGCGCTTTCGAGTGAACCCGACGTGCCGAAAGGTAACGTGGTTTCACGCGCGCTTCGACCGGCTCATGCCGCCGACCTGCGGCTATGTGCGGGCGTATCGCCGAAACGCATGACCGATTGACCGGTCAAATAGGGCGCTATTATCTTCATGCTGTACTCGGGTGGAGAGACGACATCGTTTCGGATGGAGCGCTATGTTTCCCGGACAGTCTGAGGAGACAAAAGAGCGGACACGGGAGCAGGTAAAGGAACCCGACATGTATCGGGTGATCCTTCACAACGACGACTACACCACCATGGAATTCGTGGTGGAAGTCTTGATGAAAGTGTTTCGTAAATCGGTTATGGATGCCACCAAGATCATGCTGCACGTGCACAAGAACGGAAAGGGGCACGTGGGCTCGTTCACCTATGACGTGGCTACCACTAAGGCTCATCAGGTGCATAGGCTCGCCCGGGAGCGGCAGTATCCGCTGAAGTGCACCGTGGAGAAAGAATGACTCGAGGATTGCCCCATGAGAATAGATAGGGAGCTTCAGGCCGTACTGAACGCGGCCTACCAGGAAGCAAAACAACGGAATCACGAATACTTGACGCCTGAGCACGTCTTGTATGCGTCCCTACACTTCGACTATCCCCGGGACGTTGTCATGGAGTGCGGCGTCGATCCGGACGAAATCAGGACTCAGCTCGACCGGCACTTGAAGGAGAAGGTGCCGGTGGTGGAAGGTGCCGACCCCTTGCAGTCCCTGGGGTTTCAGAACGTGGTCGAGCGCGCCGTATTCCACACCGAAGCGGCCTCGAAGGATGAAGTCGACATCGGCGACATCATTGTTTCCATCTTCGATGAGGAGGAGTCCTTCGGCGCGTACTTCCTGCGGAAAGCGGGGCTGCAGCGCATCGATCTGCTGCAGGTGATTTCCCACGGCGTTTCTTCGAGCAGGCAGGGGAACACCGATGAAGACTACGAGGTCGACGACGAAGACCTCGTGGGTGAGGAAGAGGAGGAGCACTCCGGCGCGGAATTCACGGAAGAGGCGGATGCCGAAGCGGAAGCGCAAACCGAGGGTGCTCGGCAGAAGAAAAAGGATCCCCTTGCAAAGTTCACCACCGATCTCACCCAACTCGCCGAAGAAGGCAAGCTCGAGCCGCTCATCGGGCGAGAGGATATTCTCGAGCGAACCATCCAGGTTCTGTGCCGCCGCTTGAAGAACAATCCCGTCCACCTCGGTGACCCCGGAGTCGGGAAGACCGCGATAACTGAGGGACTCGCCCAGCGAATTGCAGACGGCACCGTTCCGTCGGTGCTCAAGGACTATCGCGTGCTGTCCCTCGACCTCGGTGGCATGCTCGCCGGAACCCGGTATCGGGGTGACTTCGAAGAGCGCATGAAACAGGTGACCAAGGCCCTGGAAAAACGGGACGACGTCATTCTGTTCATAGATGAAATACACACGGTTGTCGGCGCCGGTGCGGTTGCCGGCGGGTCAATGGACGCCTCGAATATGCTCAAGCCGGCCCTGGCCTCGGGACGGATCCGCTGTGTGGGTTCGACAACGTACGAGGAATACAAGAAACATTTCGAAAAGGATAGAGCGCTCTCACGGCGCTTTCAGAAGATAGAGGTGGCGGAGCCGAGTGAGGATGAGACCGTCGACATTCTCAAAGGGCTGCGGTCGAAGTATGAGGAATACCACAACGTCCGTTATACCGACGAGGCTCTCGAGGCTGCGGTTCACCTGTCTCACCTCTATATTACCGATCGATACCTTCCGGACAAGGCTATCGACGTCATGGACGAGGCGGGCGCCTACATTCGCATGCGGACCGAAGCCTCCGAAGAGGAGGCGCAGACGGTAACCATTTCCGATCAGGAGATCGAAAAGGTGGTCTCCAAGATCGCAAAAGTTCCTGAGCGTAGTGTCGGCTCCTCGGAGAAGGAGCGCTTGGCGTCCCTGGATAAGGATCTTCACCAGGTCGTGTTCGGTCAGGATGAGGCGATTGGTTCCGTGGTAGAGGCGGTAAAGCGCTCTCGGGCCGGATTTCGCAATCCCGACAAACCGGTGGCAAACTTCCTCTTCGTCGGGCCCACGGGGGTGGGTAAGACCGAGCTTGCACGTCAGCTCGCGTCGACTCTCGGCGTGGCCATGCACCGGTTCGACATGAGCGAGTACCAGGAGAAGCACACCGTGTCGAGGCTCATCGGCTCACCGCCCGGTTACGTCGGCTATGAGGAGGGGGCGTTGCTGACCGACGCCATCCGCAAGACGCCGCATGCGGTGCTGCTGCTCGACGAGATCGAAAAGGCGCATCAGGATATCTTCAACATACTGCTCTCGGTCATGGACTATGCAACCATGACGGATAACACGGGCAAGAAGGCCGATTTTCGCAACGTAATCATCATCATGACCTCCAATGCCGGGGCGCGGGAGATCGGCAAACCGATGATCGGTTTCGGTGAGCGACAGGTTACCAGCCAAGCGGTGACCGACGCCGTGGAGCGAATATTCAGCCCGGAGTTTCGTAACCGGTTGGACAAGGTAGTCGTGTTCAACGCCCTCGAGACCGCGGTGCTCGAAGAGATCGTGGAGAAGGAAATCAAGGCTTTCAACACGCAACTTGCAGAGAAGCAGGTACAGGTCGACGTCACGCCCGCGGCGCTTCGCTGGCTGGCGGAGCACGGCTATTCGGAAGAGTTCGGGGCGCGAAACATTGCGCGTCTGGTGGAGGAGAAGGTCAAGTCCTATTTTGTGGATGCCGTGCTATTCGGCGAACTCGAGCACGGGGGTACGGCGGTCGTGGACGTCGAAGAGGACGACATCGTCATTCGTGCCGAAGGGGCGCAACGGCAGGCCGAGATAGAGTCCCGGAGGCAACCAAGGCTCGAGAAGCCTGCGGGATCGCCCGAGGAGCCCTCGTCGGACGAAGGCACCGATAACGGATCCGACGGGGGCTCGGCCGACAGGGGCTCGGGGAAAGACGAACAGCAACCTGGACCCGCGAAGAAAACCGCCGGTGCCGAGGGTGCCGAAGAGCACCGGGAGTAAGGAGAACGGGTGCGGCCCGATGAGCCGGAATGAGCGAGAGCTTTCCGTACCTCAGCGAGCATCGGCGAATCACCTTTCCTTCGCCCGAGGAGGCGGATGCCCACGGGCTGGTCGCTGCGGGCGGGAACCTGTCCCCGGGGCTACTGCTGTCCGCGTATGGTCAGGGTATATTTCCGTGGTATTCGGAGGGCGAGCCGATTCTCTGGTGGTCGCCGGATCCGCGGTTCATTCTCTTTCCCGACGAGCTCCATGTGGCAAAGAGCCTCAGACGCACGCTGAATCACGGGGCTTTTTCCGTGACCCTCGACCAGGCTTTCCAGGAGGTCATCGTCGCTTGTAGCGTCGCTCCTCGCCGAGGACAGGAGGGCACCTGGATCACCGACGAGATGATAGACGGTTACACGACCCTCCATGAGCTCGGCTACGCTCACTCCCTCGAAGTGTGGAAACGCGGTACCTTGGCCGGCGGGCTGTATGGCGTTAGCCTCGGGGGAATGTTCTTCGGAGAGTCGATGTTCGCTCGCGTCTCGGACGCTTCCAAGGTCGGTTTTGTCGTGCTGGCTCGGACACTACGCCAACGAGGCTTCGACTGCATCGACTGTCAGATGTATACCGGACACCTTGCCCGGTTCGGGGCCCGAGAAATGAGCCGTAGCGCCTTTCTCGGACTTCTCGGTCGGTCACTCCGACGCCCGACGCTCCGGGGTGACTGGCAAGATATTCTGGGCGACGATCTGCATTTTGTCGGAAGGTGATTATGGAACTGTACGAGGCGATACGGACGAGGAAGAGCGTGAGGCATTACGAAGAGAGCCCGGTTCCGGACGAGGTCTTGAATCGGGTTCTCGAGGCGGCGCGGCTTGCCCCATCGGCGAAGAACCTGCAGGAGTGGCGGTTCGTGGTTACCCGGGATCCGGAAGCACGGCGCCGGCTTGCCGAGGCGGCTTCCGGACAGCGGTTCGTAGCCGAGGCTCCCGTAGTGATTGCCTGTTGCGCCGAGACCAATCACCGCCGGATGCGCTGCGGCCTGGAGTCCTACATTATCGACGTTGCAATTGCGGTGGATCATCTGACGCTGGCTGCCGCGGCGGAGGGGCTCGGCACATGTTGGATCGGCAGCTTCGATCCGGACGCCGTTCGAAGCATTCTCGGTATCCCTCGGGACGTGGAGGTGGTAGAGCTTCTTCCCGTGGGCTATCCTCGGGACCCGTCGGCGGTGAGTAAGCTGCGGCTGGCGCTCACGGACATCGTACACTACGAGCGCTGGTAGGCGGTAGGACGGTCCGGCGCCCACGGGCGGCCGCCCGGGGCCCGGAGGCCGTCCGCCCGGGTGGGCTACTTATAACTGAAGCCGCTGTCCCCGACGAACTCCCGCAGGATGGAAGTCTCCGGCACGTTGCGCTCCGGTATCGGGGTGAAGTTCTCGAGAAACGACAGCAGCCGTACGGCTTCGTGATAGACGTCGTGAAAGGGCTTGACATCATCGAGCAACGGGAGCGCGTGGTTCCGCAACACCCCGAGCTCGTAATCGAGGGCGGAGTTGAACGCCACGTCGGCGGAGTCCTGAAAGGGAAAGATATTCCTGTTTTCGCCTCGGCGTACCGACGGCCACATGTGCAGCGTCTCCAGCGCGCTGTGTCCGCGAAACTTGTGGTCGCGTACCAGCCGACGAATGAGGCGATTGTCCGTGGTGGAAATGCGGTTGTGGTCGTCCAAATTCAGCTGCGTGAGGGCCGACACATACACCTTGAATTTCTTGGCCGCCTCGATCCGGGGGGTGAGGCGGTCATTGAGTCCGTGAATCCCCTCCATAATGAGAACACCCCGGTCCGGCAGGCTGATGTACCTTCCGCTCGGGGAGCGAGTTCCGGTCTTGAAGCTGAAGCGTGGTAGCTCGATCTCCTTGCCTGCAAGGAGCTCCTCCAGGTGCCGGTTGAGCAGGGCGATGTCGATTGCTTCGATATGCTCGAAATCGTAGTTACCCTCCTCGTCCAACGGCGTTTGCTCGCGGGGCACGAAGTAGTCGTCGAGCCCGATGGCTACGGGCTTGAACCCGAGCACGGTCAGCTGAATCGACAGTTTCTTGGCAAAGGTGGTCTTCCCGGAGGAGGAGGGGCCGGCGATCAGCACGATACGTGCGGAGGCCCGGCGCTTGTGCACGCGGTCGGCAATCTCCGCAATCTTCTTGTTCTGCAGCGCTTCAGCCACCCGAATGAAGTCGAGGATGCCGCCCGAAGCAGTGAGGTCGTTGAGCTTCCCGACCGAGCTGACGTTCAGGATCTTACCCCACTGCTTGTATTCCTGGTAGACGGAGAACAGGATGGGACTGGCCTCGAATGGACCGAGGTGATACGGATCGTCATCCCGTGGGAATCGCAAGATGAAGCCCGGGGGATATTTTACGAGTTCGAAGTAGGGGAGCGCACCGGTTGACGGGACCAGGGGGCCGTGAGAAATGTCCATTGTATCACCGCAGGTATACACCGGGATCTTGGCGTCGTTCCGGTGCTTCAATAGCTGAGCGGTGTCCTCCATGTCGTGCTGCTCGAAGTACTCCAGCGCGTCGGTATAGGAGACGAGTCGTCGCACGATCGGATGATCCTCGCGAACGATTTCGTGCATGCGCTCCTCGAGGCGGACCAGCACCTCATCGACGATGGGAGCATCGTCGTCGAAGCGGTAATAGTACCCGTTTCCGAGTGAGTGCCCGATGACCAGGTGCCGCTCTGGGCAGATCTCCTGGGCGGCCATCGCAAGAAGAAAACAGAGGCTCCGTCGATAGACCCGCCGTCCCTCGGAGGATTCCATAGTAACCGGCTCGAGGCACGTGTTCACGTCGAGCCGGTAGTACAGGCTGGTTAGCTCGTTGTTGGCAAGTACTGCGATCAGCGGGGCACCCGCGGACGGCGGTTCCGCCTCTTCGAACACCTCGGCCACCCGAGTCCCGGTTCGGACCTCGCGGCTCGATCCGTCCGGAAGAGTAACTCGTACCGCATTCATGTCGTCATCTCCATTACTCAGATAGCGCCGTAGCGACAACGGCAACGACGATTGTCACCATCGTCCGCCGCCTGCGCCGTGCCCGGGGAGGCCGTCGGCGCCGTCAGCGTTGCGTGAGCTCTTGAATTTCCGCTTCCGTAAGTGAACGTTGGATACGATAGCCTTCATCGACCGTTCGCACGTGCGGCTGATCGACGTAGCGCTCCCCGTCGGGGGAACGCATAAGGCGCACAATGGGAGCCCGAGGCCCGTCGGAGCTTGTGTCTACCACCATTCCGCGGTAGCCGTTCGCCAGCTCCACGTAGGTGCCCAACGGGTATATCGAGACGTTTGCCACCAGAGCCTTGAGCACCGTAGCGTCGTAGAGCGTGTCCCGCCCTTTCAATAGCTCCAAGATCGACGCGTGTCCGTCCCGAGCCGGGCGAAACGGCCTATCGGAAATCAAGGCGGCAAACGAGCTGGTCACCGAAATCACCTTTCCGTAGAAGGACAGCTTCTCCCCGGTAATGCCGCGGGGGTATCCGGTGCCGTTGAGATATTCCCGGCACTCGAGCACGGCAAGGCACACGTTCAACGGAAATGAATACTGTTTGAGGATTTTGAATCCGAGCAGCGTGTGAGCAGTCAGCGATTTCCGCTCCTTGTCGGTAAGCGTACGGTCCGTCATGTACAGCTGCGGCGGTAGCCGAATCATACCTATGCTGTGAAGCAGCGCCGCGGTGCCGAGCTCCACCAGCTTGTGGTGAGGTAGTTTGACCGTGTTTCCGATCGCCAGAGAAATGATCGTGGTCTTGACCGAGTGCTCCACGATGTAGTTCTTATCCTCGTTTCGCAGATGACCGAGCCGCAGCGCGTGGGGTCTGTGCGTGCGTACCAGCTCCTGAAGCTCCTTGACCTTATCGGCAACCGCAGCTTGCGGTAGCTCACTTTTGGTGACAAAGTTGGTGAAGAGCTTCTCCGTGAAATTCAGTGCGTCGGTGTAGGCGGACTGCACCTCGCCGAGAATCTCCGATTCCCGCGCTCCCGCTTCGGCGGAGACTAACGGAGCTTCATCCGCGGCTTCGACGCCGGGGGCTGCTTCGGAGCTGTCCACCGGCCGGCCGTCTGAGAGTACGTGGTCGAAGCCCCAGCTGATGAGCCTGTTCTTGAGCTTCTCGGTGAACGGTGTTTCCGGCGAGAGAAGTATATACCGCTCGTCGAGATACACTTGCTTATCGAAGTATTTCCCGGGTGTCACGCTGTGAACAAGTACCTGTTTCATCCATCCCGTCCGTTGCGCCGTCCGTTGACCACGGTCCGACGATCAGATAGACTCCTACAGCATGCATTATAGGAGAAAACCGGATGAGGTTTAAGATCATTTTCATTGTCTTCAACGCAATCATCCTGGTCTCGTTCCTATTCATTTTTTTGATCCCGTTTTTCATGCTCGGTTGGGACTACACGCAGGCGTTCTGGTCCGACAACTGGTCCGTTGCCGTTATCTTCGTAGTGGTACTGGCCGGTCTGAATGCGTATTTCCTGCTGAACTGGAAGCTCTTCACCTTGCTCGAGCGCGAGGACTGGTACGCGCTCATCGATTACATTGAAGATGGTGTGTACACACGCAAGCGGTTCGGCAAGCAGCACCTACGTGTCCTGATCAACGCCTACCTGATCACCTCACAACCGGACAAGATTGCTCGGCTGGAGCAATTCCTGCGTGAGAATCGTCGGTCCCTGGTTCCTCGCTTTGCCCTGCATCTGGGTATCCCGCATCTGTTACGGAATGACGCTGCCGACATGAAGGCCTACTACGGGGAGATGCGAAACGACCCCAATTGTGCCGATCGGGACTGGATCGAGTGGGACTATGCCTTCGCATTGATGCTGAACCATGAGCAGGAAGATGCGAAGGAGGTGCTGGAGTCCTTGCTTACCCGGGCCAAGAACGACGTGTTGGTCCTGCTGACGATCTACCTGCTGGACGCTTTCACCGTCGCGGAGAGCCGGATCCACAACATCGTAATGGAGCGAAAGCGCGCCTTTCAGACCAAGTACACGCCGGAACAGTGGAACAAGGAAGTTGAGAAGAACCGGGGCAACCTTCAGGTGATCGTGCTCTCCAAACTCATCCGTGACGCCGGTAACTGGGTCTTCTCGGACGGCACGCAGACCGCATGAAGCCGCCGCCGGCCGGCGCATGCGCTCGGTTGACCGCCGCCGGAGCCGCAAATATAATTCCCGCGTAACGACTCGGACTAAACAATCCGGCAGAGGTATTTATGAGCGTACGCGTTCGCTATGCCCCGTCGCCGACGGGGCTTCAGCATATCGGCGGGGTACGAACGGCCCTGTTCAACTATTTCTTCGCCCGGTCATCCGGCGGGCGCTTCGTGTTGCGCATCGAGGACACGGATCGTGACCGCTATGACGAAGCGGCTCTGAACGATATCTATGAAACCTTCGAATGGCTCGGTATTCACTGGGACGAAGGGCCGGATGTGGGAGGCGCCTACGGGCCGTACGTTCAGTCTGAGCGCGTAGAACTGTATCGCCGGCACGCCATGGAGCTTCTGGAAAACGGGCTCGCCTATAAGGCCTACGAGACTCCGGAAGAGCTCGAGGCAATGCGGGAGAAGGGCGGCTATGACCGCAGAAGCCGCGACCTAACGCCGGAGCAACGGGCCGCGTATGAGGCGGAAGGCCGGGTGCCGGTTATCCGCTTCAAGGTTCCTCTGGAAGGTGAGACGGTCTTCGACGATGCGGTACTCGGTCGGGTGAAGCGCAAGAACAAGGACATTCCCGCCGACCCGGTGCTTCTGAAGTCCGACGGTCTGCCGACCTACCATCTGGCGAACGTCATAGACGATCACTACATGCAGATAACCCACATTCTGCGTGCCCAGGAATGGGTACCCTCCGGCGCGCTGCACGTGCTTCTGTACGACGCCTTCGGCTGGGAGCCGCCCGGATACTGCCACCTGCCCATGGTCATGGGGAAAGATGGGCAGAAGCTCTCCAAGCGACACGGAGCGACGAGCGCCATCGAGTTCCGCAGGCAGGGATACCTTCCCGAAGCTATTATCAATTACGTCACTCTTCTCGGGTGGGCATACGACGATCAGACGGAGTTCTTCACCGTGTCGGACCTGGAGGAGCTCTTTTCCATCGAAAGAATCAACAAATCGCCGGCGGTTTTCGATTACAAGAAGCTCGAGTGGTTCAACGGGGTCTATATACGGCAGAAGACGGATGACGACCTCGAGGAGCTCGTGCTTCCCTACCTGAAGGAGGCGGGGCTGATCTCTTCACTCCCCACCGAAGAGCAGCTCTCCATCCTGCGGGGGGCGTTACCGCTCATTCGCGAGCGCCTTAAGGTGCTGAGTGACGCCCCGGGGTTGGTTCGGTTCCTCTTTGAGGAGATCGGAGACTACGAAATTACCGAGGCAATCCCCAAGAAGCACACCGCGGAGCAAGCCTTGGCGCTCCTCGAGGAATCGGAGCGCCTTCTCGAAGGCTTTGACGAGCGCGACGATGAGGAGAACGAGGACCTATTCCGCCGCCGGGCGGAAGAGCTCGAGGTGAAGATCGGGAACCTTCTTATGCCGCTGCGCGTGGCGGTCACCGGTTCCCGGGTCTCTCCTCCGCTGTTCGGTTCCATTCGGCTGCTGGGGGCCGACAGGGCGAAGGAACGCGTGAGCTACGCGAAGGGACGTCTCCGGGAGCAGGTCCACGCGGCTTCCTCGGACAGCGCCGCGGGCGATAGGGCAGGACAGACTTGAAAGAAGGAAGGATAGGCATGGCTGAGCAGACGGTAGACCAGAAGCGGATGGACGCGATCGTGTCGCTTGCGAAGCGGCGGGGATTCATATTTCAGTCCTCGGACATTTACGGCGGACTGAGCTCCGCGTGGGACTACGGCCCGCTGGGGGTAGAGCTGAAGAACCGACTCGCCGGCTTCTGGTGGAAGGAGATGACCCAGCTGCACGACGATATCGTCGGGCTCGATGCCGCCATCATGATGCATCCCCGAGTCTGGGAAGCCTCGGGACACGTGGAGAGCTTCGTGGACATGATGGTCGAGGACACGGTCACCAACGAACGCTATCGCTTCGATCATCTGCCGGAGGAGAATCAGAAGTCCATGAGCAGCCCCAAGGGAAACCCCCTTTCGGAGCCCCGGCGGTTCAACCTGATGTTTCAGACGCATCTCGGACCGGTGGAGGACGAGGGCTCGCTGGTCTATCTGCGCCCGGAAACGGCACAGGGAATCTACGTGAACTACAAGAACGTAGTCCAAACCTCGCGCGTGAAGATTCCCTTCGGTATTGCCCAGGTCGGCAAGGCGTTCCGCAACGAGATCGTCACGAAGAACTTCATCTTCCGCACCTGCGAGTTCGAGCAGATGGAGATGCAATTCTTCGTCCATCCCTCGGAAGACGAGAGGTGGTTCGACTATTGGAAAGACGAGCGTATCAACTATTACTATAAGCTCGGTATACGGCCGGAGAAGCTGCGGTTCCACCGGCACGGTCCCGATGAGCTTGCGCACTACGCGAAGGACGCCTTCGACATCGAATACGAGTTTCCCTTCGGCTGGAACGAGCTCGAGGGTATCCACAATCGGACCGACTTCGATTTGCGCCGGCACTCGGAGTATTCGGGCAAAGATTTGACCTATCTCGACGATCAGTCGAAGGAACGTTTCCTGCCCTATATCATCGAAACCTCCGCCGGACTCACGCGGAGCGTTCTGATGGTGCTCTCGGATGCCTACGAAGAGGAGCAGATCGACGAAAACGACAGCCGTACGGTGCTGCGGTTCCATCCGAAGATTGCACCGGTGACCGTAGGGGTCTTTCCGCTGGTCAAGAAGGACGGACTGGCCGAGTTGGCGCGGGACCTCGAGCGCAGCCTGCGTGAGGATTTCGCCACGTTCTACGATCAGGGCGGCGCCATCGGTCGACGCTACAGAAGGATGGACGAAATCGGTACGCCCTATGCGGTGACCGTCGATTATCAGACCAAGGAAGACAAGACCGTGACGCTCCGGTACCGCGATTCGATGGAGCAGGAACGTGTGCCGGTTGCGGAGCTACCGGCGCGTATCAATGAGGCTATGCGGAATTACAGACGGACGTAGATATGAGCACGACGCAAGACGGAATAGATGCGCTGCAGGAACGGGGGTTCGTACAGCAATGCACGGACCTCGAGGGGCTCCGTGCACTTGCGGCAAAAGAGCCGGTCACCTTCTATGTGGGGCTCGATCCGACCGGGGGAAGCCTTCACGTCGGCCACATGGTGCCCATCATGGCGGTCGCGCACCTCGCCAAGGCTGGGCATAACCCCATCATCATCATCGGGACGGGTACCGCACGGATCGGCGATCCTTCGGGCAAGACAGAGATGCGGAAGATGCTCAGCGCCGAGCAGATCAATAAGTACGGGGAGAACTTCAAAAGACAGATCGGCACGTTTCTCGCCACTCAAGGGGTGGAGCCCACCTTCGTCGATAACGCCGACTGGCTTACGAAGCTGAATTATATCGATTTTCTCCGGGACATCGGGCGGCACTTTTCGGTAAACCGGATGTTGTCCTTCGAAGCCTACAAGCAGCGGCTGGAAACGGGCCTTTCCTTCATTGAGTTCAACTATCAGCTGCTTCAGTCCTACGACTTTCTCGTGCTCAATGAGCGCTATGGGTGCAGGCTGCAGATAGGCGGAGACGATCAGTGGGGGAACATCGTTGCCGGTACCGATCTCATACGGCGGGTTCGCGGGGAGGAAACCTACGGGCTGACCTTTCCGTTGGTCACCCGCGCCGACGGGAAGAAGATGGGTAAGACCGAGCAAGGTGCGGTGTTTGTGGACCCTGAGCTCATGGGGCCGTACGAGTTTTTCCAGTACTGGCGTAACGTCCCGGATCCGGACGTGGTGAAGTTCCTCAAGCTCTACACCTTTCTCAGTGTTGAAGAAATAGAGAAGCTCTCCGGGCTTTCCGGCCGTGAGATAAACCATGCGAAAGAAGTGCTTGCCACCGAGGTCACCCGCATGGTCCACGGGGAGGAAGAGACCCGGAAGGCGATCGAGGCTTCCCGCGCCGCCTTCGGCGGGGCGGAGGCGGCGGATACCTCGGCCATCCCGGAGATGGTTGTGACCACGGCCGAGGTGAACGCCGGCATCGATGCGGTCGATCTCTTCAGCAGGACCGATCTCTGTAGCTCCCGAGGTGAAGCGCGCCGCCTCATACAGCAGGGGGGTGCCCGGGTGAACGACCGCAAGATCGAGAGCACGGAGGAGCCGGTGAGCGCGGAATGGTTCGAGGACGGGGAGGCATTGCTGAAGGCCGGAAAGAAGCGGTATTTTCGCGTCGTCCTCGAAGACGGAGGTTCGTGAGACCGGCCGGTAGGCCCGGCGGCGGCTCCCGCGGTGGGCCCGCCGGCGCCGGCCCCGCCGGTGGGCCCGGCGGTAAGAGCCCTCGCCGTACGGGTGTCCTCGGAGGGCGGGCTCGGGATTATCTGCACATCCTCGCGGCCGCGGCGTTCCTTATTGCGGTCTGGCATGTCGCCTCCCGGGCCGTCGGGCTCGAGATTATCCTTCCCTCTCCTGCGGTGACGCTGCGGCGCTTTCTGAGGATTGCCTCAACCCCATCCTTCGGAGTGTCTGTGGGCACCACGGTGGGCCGGGGGATGGCCGGATTCGCACTCGCAGCGGGGCTGGGACTGGCGTGCGGCGCAGCCGCCGGGCTGCGGCCGGCCCTGGAAAAGCTCTTCGTTCCGCTTGTTACGGTCATCCGTTCCACCCCGGTAGTCGCGTTCATCCTCATCGCGCTCATCTGGTTCGATACCGACGTGGTTCCGGTCTTCGTGACCGTTCTCATGACGGTCCCCATCATCTACGAGAACATTGTGGAGGGAATCAGAGCCGTAGATCCGCGGCTCACCGAACTTTCCCGGGCGTACCGTGTCGGGCGACGCCGGGTGTGGCTTCGCCTGTATCTGCCCTCGCTGTTTCCGTTCCTCGCCGCGGCGGGCCGCACCGCCCTCGGGTTGACCTGGAAAGTGGTGGTGGCGGCGGAGGTGTTGAGCCTTCCGAACCTCGGGGTGGGCGCCGAGCTGCAGGAGGCCCGATACATGCTCAATACCGCCGAGGTCTTTGCCTGGACGGCGGTGGCGGTTCTTCTCAGCGCCGTAACCGATCTGGCGTTCGCGTTGCTCACGCGAAAGCGGCGGCGCATCGCGGCGAGGGGAGCGGAGACATGAGCG
>JBKHEN010000037.1:0-21084 GCA_046540795.1 Spirochaetaceae bacterium
TGTCGAGGCGGCCGTTTCCGAACGTTGCCGATTCAACGAGAATCGGGCTATACTTTACCTATGGCGATCGTCGTGAATCGAAAGACCAAGCTCACCTACGAAGACTACGTGCATTTCCCCGACGACGGTCGAATCCACGAGCTCATCGACGGAGACCATTACGTGTCACCAGCGCCCGGAACCGGCCACCAGAGAGTGTCGCGCCGTATTCAATTCCAGCTCTACGAGCAGCTCGAGAAACCCGGCCTCGCCGAGGTCTTCAACGCCCCGACCGACGTTCATCTCACGGAGATCGACGTCGTTCAGCCGGATCTCGCGGTTATCGATCTCGGCCGGAAGCACATCATCTCTCCCAAAAAGATAAACGCGGCCCCTGAGCTCGTCGTGGAGATTCTCTCCGATTCGACCGCCACGCGAGACCTGTCGCTCAAGCGGGATCTCTACCAGCGCGCCGGCGTCCCGGAGTACTGGATCGTCGACCCGGAGGCCAACGAAGTGCGGCCCTTCCGGCTCTCGGCGGACGGTGTCTACGAGGCCCTGCCCGCGCAGCGCGAGCGCATCGAGTTTCACACCGAGCGGCTCAACGCGGTGGTCGACCTCACCCAGGTGTGGTAAAACGGCGCTCCGGGACCGTCGGGCACCCCGGCGCCGCGTCACCGGCCGTTCATGAGCCGAGCTCCACGAGCTCGCGGAGCTCCCGGTCACTCAGGCGTGTGAGCCACTGCTCGCCCTCGGCGACGGTGAGGTCGGCGAGCTCCTGCTTCGCTTCGAGCATTTCGTTGATGCGCTCCTCGAAGGTGCCGCGGGTGACGAGGCGATAGACGGTGACGTCCTTGCGCTGCCCGATCCGGAAGGCGCGGTCGGTGGCCTGGTTCTCAACCGCGGGGTTCCACCAGAGGTCGTAGTGGATCACGTGGTTCGCCGCGGTGAGATTGAGCCCCACGCCGCCGGCTTTGATCGAGAGGACCATGACGCAGTGATTCGGATCGTTCTGGAAGGCGTCGACCATTGTGTCACGCTGCGTGCGGGTGCTGCCGCCGTGCAGGAAGAGCACCGGCCTTCCAAGCGTCGACTCGCTAAACTCGGCCAGTAACTCGCCCATCTGCGCGTACTGCGTGAATACCAGCGCCTTCTCGCCACGTGAGACGATCGTCTCGAGGAGCTCGAGCAACGTCTGCGCCTTGCCGGACTCGGTCGGTGAGCGCGAGCCTTTCTTGGTGTAGAGCCGGGGATGACAGCATATCTGCTTCAGCCCCGTCATCAGCTTGAAAACCGCCCCTGCGCGGTCGATACCCTCGGTGTCGGCAAGCCACTCGTCGCTATGATCGACGAGCTCCTTGTAGAGGGCGGTCTGCTCCTTTGTGAGCGGCGGAAAGCGGTTGGTGACGATCTTGTCCGGCAGGTCGGAGATGATGGCGCGGTCGGTCTTGAGCCGACGCATGATGAGCGGTGCGGTCACCTTGCGGAAGCGCTCGAGCGCTCCACGGTCGCGGTAGCGCTCAATCGGTATCGCATACTGCTCCTTGAACGCGGTCTTTGTTCCGAGGTAGCCGCGCATGACGAAATCAACGATGCTCCAGTAGTCGAGCAGGCGGTTTTCCACCGGCGTTCCGGTCATCGCGATCGCGTAGTCGGCGCGGAAGCTCTTCGCCGCCTTCGCCTGCACGCTCGCCGCGTTCTTGATGTTCTGCGCCTCATCGAGGACGGCAACCGACCATCGCCGCTCCCGCAGTGTCTGCGCATCGCGCCGGGCGAGGGCGTAGGTGGTGATGACCACCTGCGCGTCGGACGCAATTTCCCGGTCCGCGCCGTGGTAGACCGCGGCGGCGAGGTCGGGCGCGAAGCGGGCAATCTCGCGCTGCCAGTTCGTCACCACGCTTGCCGGTACCACGACGAGGGCGGGGCGCTCGGATGTAAGCGTCGACTCGTTGGCGAGCCGGAGCAGGAAGGCAATCACCTGGACGGTCTTTCCGAGCCCCATGTCGTCCGCCACGACCGAGCCGAGTCCGATGCGATGGTTGTGGTAGAGCCAACGGTAGGCGCGCTCCTGGTAGGGGCGGAGCGTGGCCTGCAGATTGGCCGGCACCTCGACCTCAGGTGGCTCGAGGAGCCGTTCGAAGAGCGTCCGCGCGTGCTCGTCCATGGCTACCGGCGCGCCTTCGAAGACGCCGGTTAACGCCGTGCGAAGCAGGTCCATAGGCGAGGGAGTGGGGTCGCGCTCGAGTCGCCGCCGTATCGCCTCGATCTCCTTCTCGTCGAGCTCGAGGTAGCGGTCGCGAAAGCGCAGATAGCCGCGGTATCCCTCACCGAGCTCCAGTAGCTCCTCGGCCGAGACGATTTGGTCGCCGACTGCGACCCGCCAGTCGAATTCGAGCATCTGCGAAAGCGACGTGTAGGAGACCACGCGATTATCGTCCCCTGCGGTAGCCTTGATACCGAGCGTGAGGCCGGGCCTGAACGCGGCTTCGAGCGCCCTGGGGACGATCGTGTGTACGCCGAGTGTTCGCAGCGCCGGCAGCGCGGCGAACCAGGAGCTCACGAATTCGTCCGCCGCCACGACGATCGGCGCCGAACGTCTGAGGAAGTCGTTCACCGTAGGAAGGTATGTTGCAAGCAGGCTCAGGTCGCGCAGCAGCGGTAGCGTCCGCTCGTCGGACCGCGTTAGAAATCGATCGAACGACTCGGGGAACCCCTCCTCCGCGTGGCGGTCGGCAACGCGGATCTCGAAGCGGAACGCGTCGTCCTCCCGCTCGTCGATCTTGATGACCGGGTAGTCGTGGACCGGACGCGTGAAGAAGCGGCCGAGCCAGAGGTGAATCGTCTGCGCGTTCTCGCGCTCCTCGAACCGGCTCGGCTTGTACTCGGCGCCCCGGAAGAAGAGCGCGGGAATCGGCTCATCTGCTACCTTCTTGGCCGGATCGAAGAGTCTGATGTAGTGGCGCAGGAAGAACGAGATGAGAAAGAGTACCTGCTCACGGTGCTCGAGTGTGTCGGTTCCATAGCGGACGATTTCCCGCGGGAGCGCGTCGACGAGCGTATCGAAGATCGAGCGAATCTCCGGATTGAAGAGCGCCGGTATCCAGCGCACGAGGTAGGTGCCCTTCTTCATCGCGATGATGTCCGGAATGGCGGCGCGCCGCTCGAGCAGCGTAAGCGCGAAGGCGTGCGTCATGATGAGAAACGACACCAGCGGCGGATACACGGCAAGATCGCCGGCTGAGAGCAGGTGCAGGTACGTTACCAGCGGCGAGAGGTCGTCGGAGTCGAATGAAATAGCGGTTGAGCCTCTGCGGAGCTTGCCGGCGAACGCGTTGCGCGTTTTACGGATAGATATCGTGCACGAGGTGTAGAGCGTGCGGGGTGGCTCTTCCTGGAGCTCGAGGTTCTTCACGTGGCGACGGGTCGCCCGGGACAGTCGGCGGTACGCGTCGAGCAGGATGGTTTTGAAGTCGTTCTTGAGGTAGAAGAGCGGGAACTCGGTGAGGACTTCGCTCACCGCCGGGTAGAGATCGGGGACAGTGGAGAAGTCGATCCGTTCGAGATGCTCGCGGTAGTAGTTGTATGCCTCATCCTTCGTCGCTACGAACGAAGCGATGCCGGCAATCTCTTCTTCGCCGCGATCGTGCTCTCCGTGGGTGGCGGTAAGCAGGTCAAAGCCGTGCATTTCGAAGACCAGGAACGGATTCTTGTCGATCTCGTTCGCGATCAGGTAGACCACTGCAGCGAGGTGCTTGCACGGGACCGCCCAGTCGGGACAACTGCAGCTCATCCCGAGCTCGTCCCAGCTGTCGGGGAAGAGACGGATCCCCCGTGAGGCGCACTCCTCGTCGAGCTCCGGGGGCAGCCGCCGCGCCTCGAGCTGCGAGAGGTGGTACGGACTCGACGCTACGAGGTCGGTAATCTGGGCCTGCTCATCCTCGGTGAACCGCCACAGCTCGAGATGCACCCGATACGGCGAGGAACGGCGCCCCTGGACGAGGGCGGCCACCGTCGTCCCGTCGATCTCGATCGAGGTCACCGAGCCGTTACGCGCGTAGCGTGCCCCGCGCGGCAACCGGTTTTCGTAGTCGATATTCGACAGCGCGCGCAGCCAGCGCTTGCCCCACCACGTATGTCCGAAGTCGATCCGCGCCACGAAGCCTCCGGTGGCGATGCTACCGATGTAGGCCACGGATGGCAACATGGTCGGGGCGGCGCTCCGGTGGGAAAAAGGAGAGCTCGGTTACGCGCTCCAGTCTTCGACGATGAGACCGGGAATTCCCTCGAAGTCCTTCGCATTGAGCGTTGCCACAATACACCCATGCTCGAGGGCGGTGGCGGCTATGCAAAGATCGATGACCGGACGGGTTCGGCCGGCCGCTATGAATTGCGCTTGAAGATCAGCGTAGCGGGACGCCTCAGCAAGGGTGAACGGAAGTACCGGAATTCGGTCCCGCAGGACGGTATGATAAAGTCGATTAAGGCGTTGGCTGCCTGCCGTGCGTAATCCCTGGAGCACCTCCGACTCGCAAAAGACCGAGACACAGCACGACAAGTCGCCGACATATTGCCAACGCTCGACCACTCCCTTCACGGGGTGCCGTTTCAGCGGTTGGCCGTATACCGAAGTATCGAGCAAATAGGTCACGTATCCGTCTCGTCGAAAGGATTCTCTACGGGCTCGCTTTTTCGGGTGACCTCCGGAAGCTCCTCTTCCACGCCGTAGTCGGTCTCAAACCGTTCTCTGGCCTCCCAAACGGCTGATCCGGTTGTTGACGGATAGTCGAGCGGATCGATGCGCACCAAGGGTGTGCCCCGCCGGGTGACGAGCACGCTTTCACCTCCTTGGGCCACCTCCTCACAGATTTCGGAGAGACGGGTCTTGATTTCGAATATTCCCATCCTTTTCATTCTGCCCCAATTATACTAGTTGTCTAGTTATCCGGCAACGTTCTTTTAGAAGGGCACGTGAGGGGGGCGGTGCAACAATCTTCTCGATACCCTTGACCCGTGCCCGTCGAGCCCGTAGCTTGTCACCGTTATGGCGGAAAAGACGGTTCCCTTCTCGAGAGAATTCATAGAGCAAGTGGCGGGGGAGCACCCCACGCCCTTTCACATCTACGACGAAAAGGCCATCCGGGAGAACGCCCGCGCGCTCTACCGCGCCTTTGCCTGGGTGCCCGACAAATCGGGCAAGCCCGGCGGGTTTCGCAACTATTTCGCCGTAAAGGCGCTTCCCAATCCGCACGTCATGCGGGTGCTCTGGGAAGAGGGCATGGGCTTCGACTGCAGCTCCATGACCGAGCTCGAGCTGACCGCCCGGCTCGGCGTGCGGGGAGAGCAGATCATGTTCACCTCCAACGACACGCCGAAGGAGGAGTTTGTCCGGGCGCGGGAGCTCGGAGCGGTCATCAACCTGGACGATATCTCCCACATCCCCTATCTCAGCGAGCACGTGGGGATGCCCGAGCTCATCTGCATGCGCTACAACCCCGGTCCTCTCAAGGAGGGAAACGTCATCATCGGCCGCCCGGAGCAGGCCAAGTACGGCTTCACCCGCGAGCAGATCATCGAGGGCTACCGCCGGGCGCGGGAGCTCGGGGCTGAGCGCTTCGCCCTGCACACCATGGTCGCCTCGAATGAGCTCAACGACGACTACTTCATCGAGACCGCGCGGATGCTCTTCGACCTGGTGGTGGAGATCCGCGAGAAGCTCGGGATCCGGATCGAGTTCGTGAATATGGGCGGCGGCATCGGCATCCCCTACCGGCCCGAGGACGAGGCGGTGGACTACGATTACGTCGCAGGCGGGGTGCGAACGGCCTACGAGGAGACTATCCGGCCGGCGGGGCTCGACCCCCTTCCCATCGTCATGGAGAACGGCCGCTGCATCACCGGCCCCTACGGTTGGCTCGTCTCACGGGTGCGCCACATCAAGGACACCTACAAGAAGTTTGTCGGTCTCGACGCGACCATGGCCGATCTCATGCGTCCGGGAATGTACGGGGCCTACCACCACATCACGGTGCTCGGTAAGGAGCACGAGCGGGCAACCGAAACCTACGACGTCACCGGGAGCCTCTGCGAGAACAACGATAAGTTCGCCATTGACCGTTCCCTCCCGCCGGTGAAGGTGGGTGACTACCTCGCGATCCACGAGACCGGCGCGCACGGTCACGCGATGGGTTTCAACTACAACGGCAAGCTCCGTCACGCCGAGCTCCTCCTGCGCCCCGACGGCAATGTGAAGCTCATCCGCCGCGCGGAGACCGTCGACGACGTGCTTCGCACCATCGAGTTCGACAGCCTCGAGCCGGTGAGTGGGCAGACGGCCGGCGCTCGAGGTTGAGCCGGGCGGCGGCGGGAGCCCGACGGCGGGAGCCCGACGGCGGCAGCAGCCCGGTTATGCCCCGCCGGCGTGGTGCTCCCCGGCTCCACGGCGTGGCGTTCTTCGGTGAATGCGCTCCGCCTTCCGATTGGCATCGGCCAGTGCTTGATTGACGAGCTGAATTGCCTCGGCTCGCTTCATCTCCGCCAGGTTTGTAATCGGCTCACCATAATAGACCACCACCCTTGTGCCCGGCAGGGGGATTTCCGACCTGTCCCAGGTGCGCCTGAAGGTGTATTTCCATCCCGTTCCGATGCCCACCGGAATGATCGGTAGTCCGCTTCGTTGCTGCAGGAATACTGCGCCCGGTTTGATCTCCCTCGGGGGGCCTTGCGGTCCGTCGGGAGTCATGACCAGGCGCACCCCCTGCCTGAGGAGTCCCAACATGCTCCGCAGTGAGGCAAGCGCGGCGTCGGTGCTTGATCCTCGAACGACCTTCCACCCGAGTCGTTCGAGCGTCCGGCTGATGATCTCACCCTCGCGGCTCACCCCGGCCAGGGCGGTATAGTGAGAAGGTGCCCAATTGATCGCGAGGACCCACAGGTAGCAGTGCCAGGCAAGGAGGAGCCCGCCCTTGTCTATCCTCGCGACAGCCGCGTTGCGGCCCACCTCCTCGACCCGATAGGTGAATCGGGCCAGTCGCATTGTCTTTTCGAGCAGCCACGGAAGGTATTTGTCCATTCCTCGATCTCTTCTGAGACGGCGGTGAGGCTATGTCGCGACGCTTTCGCTTATCCGGCCCGCGAAGTGCGGCGTGAGCAGCGGGTCGCAAGCAGGCGGGTGAACTGATCGCCCACCAGACGCTCAGCCTCGTCCCCGCCGAAGCAGCCGAGAACCTCCCGGCGGAAATCCTCGTTCCGCACCATTGCCGCCACCGTGGAGAGTACCTGGAGGTACTCCGTCTGCTGCGCGGGATGGTTTGCAATGACGAAGATGAAGTGTACGGGCATCCCATCGTAGGATTCATAGGGGATGCCTTCCGGAGAGATGCCGAGGACGATGTGGAGCCGGGAGACCATTTCGGTGCGGCCGTGGGCGACAGCCACCCCGTGGCCGATGCCGGTGGACTGAAGCCGCTCCCGCTCTATAACCGCGTCGGCGAAGCCCTCGAGGTCGAGCCCATCCACCCGGGCAAAGGTCGGAGCGCGGTAGACGATCTCCCTGATGGCGTTGAACTTGTCGGTGCTTTGAAGATTCCAGATGACGTTGCCGCCGCTGAAGTAGTGCTGCGCCGCGCTCATCGCTCTATACTTTTATCGATCTTCGGCTTTCGAGTCAATAACATCCGTGCAATCGATTTCCTGAACCCCACCGCATTCACTCTTTTCCCCCGTAACTCGCATCGCTGCGACATCACTCTGGAACGGCTCCGGTCTCGGGCGAATCCTCCTCGACGAGTCTGTGCATAGTCTCGCAGAGGGTGTCTATGTCGATCGGCTTCATAACATGCGCGTTCATGCCGGCTTCGAGAAAGCGACGACGATCCTCATCGGAGACGTAGGCGGTGAGGGCGATAACCGGCGTCGCGGCGACCGCCGGTGGCATCTCCGAACGCAGTCGCCGGGTTGTCTCCACCCCGTCGAGCCCGGGCATTTGCACGTCCATGAGCACGATGTCCGGACGAACCGATTCCACGACCTCGAGTAGCGCGTGGCCGTCGTTGACGACCTCGACCTGATGTCCGGCCCCCTCGAGCTGTTTGCGGATGACGATCTGGTTGATGCGATCGTCCTCTGCAACGAGTATCGAATAACTCTTAGGGCTACACTGCACCTTTCCTTCCTCCTGACTTCGCTGCGGACCCTCCGGCGTCGTGAGCCGAACGGTGAAGTAGAACGTGCTTCCCCGTCCCTTTGTGCTCTCGCACCAGATGTCGCCGCCCATGGAGCGGCAGAGCCTCCGTGAGAGGGCAAGGCCGAGGCCGGTGCCCTTGTGCTTCTTTGCATAGCTCGTGTCCACCTGGCTGAACGCGTCGAAGATAATCTCCTGTTCCTCCTGACTCATTCCGACCCCGGTGTCCTCCACTTCGGTGAAAAGCGTCACCTGCTCGTCGACGCGTTGCTCGACGCGGCTTCGCACGCGCACGGAGCCTTCGTCGGTGTATTTCACGGCGTTCCCGATCACATTGAACAGTACCTGCTTCAGGCGGTCCGGATCCCCGTGAACGAACTGAGGGACCTCCTCATCGACCTCGACGGAGAGATCGAGTCCCTTCTCCGCAGCGTTCACCGAGAGCACCTCCGCCGCCTCGTCGAGGATCGTCCGGGGTGAGAAGTCCACCGTCCGGAAGCGGTAAGAGCCGTCCTCTACCTTGGAGAGCTCGAGGATGTCGTCAATGATGCCGAGCAGGGAGCTCGAGGCGTTTCGCGCAAGGGAGAAATAGCGCCGGCGCTCCGGGGAGGTTTCTCCCTCCTCGAGAATGCGCAGAAAGCCGTCGATGCCGGTCATCGGAGTGCGGATCTCATGGCTCATGTTTGAGAGAAACATGCTCTTCGCCTGCGTGGCCGCCTCGGCCTCGTCCCGGGCCCGGATGAGCGCCTGCTTGTAGCGGCTGAGCGCGAAGGCCAGTACGATCCCCAGCGAGAGAAACAGTATCGTATTCGCCAGATACACCGGATCGATCTCGTGCAATGCCAGCCGGCGAACGATCTCGGCGGCGTTAAAGCCCACCCCGTACAGGGCTGCCGCGAGCAGGACGGCTCGTCCCTGCATCATGTAGGCGACGAGCAGCACGTTGGCCATGGATACCATGGTCAGGGTCGGGGTGAGAACGCCGCCGGCCAGATCGAAGACGATGAGTACGAAAAGGTGGGCATGGAGCAGAAACCCCGCCACCACAAGCGAGAGGACAAGGGCCGTCCTCGTGCGGCCATGGGCGTTTGCGATATACGAGGCGACGAAAAGCCCCGCCAGGGCCAGGTCCGTGGTCGCCGCGTAGATCTCCTCTTCGAGAAAGCGGAAGAGGCTGAAGGCTACAAGGACGCCGGTCAGACCGAGCAGCAGCAGCTCGAAGGTCCGCCGTGCGATGCGGTCTTGATCCGAAGAAGGGTCGAACTCGCCGTTGGTTCGCGGTAATATTGTTAATAGACTTTTTTTCATGGCATTAGTAACTCTAATAAGAATATAACATACAGCGGGCTGAGGCAACACGTAGGGGGTATCAAGAAGCCTGTTGCAACGGGGCCGCAGGACCGGCGGTTTGGCGATTGCCGGGGAGGATAGTATATTGGGGCAAGCGGACGGGCCCGCGTTTGAAAACCTCCCGGCTTTTTCGTAGTATACACAGGATAGGTGGAATCGATGTTGGTCGAAGCGGAAATTTGGACAGTTGCAAGAACCGATAAGGGCAACGCCGTCCTGGTTAAGCCGCTCGGATCCGAACGGGCCGTGCCCATTTTCATAGGGCAGCTGGAGGCGCAATCCATCCTCATCGGATTGGGCAACGTCCCCATGCCCCGGCCGCTGACGCATGACCTGTTCATCTCCGTCATGGAGAAGATCAGCGTCACCGTGGAGCGCGTGGAGGTCACCGACCTGAAGGACGGCACCTTCTACGCGCGCATTCTGCTGAAACAGGGCATGAAGAAGATCAGCATAGATTCCCGCCCGTCTGATGCGCTCGGCATTGCAGCTCGTCTGCGGTGCCCGCTCTACATCGCCGAATCGATCGTCGATGAGGCCGGCGTGGCGATCAATCTCATCACCGAGGAGGAGTCCGAGAGCGACGTTCCCTCGGCAAAGGAGCTCGAGCGCAACCGTCTCGAGGAAGAGCTGCAGAAGGCGATCGACGAGGAGAACTACGAGGAGGCCGCTCGCATCCGTGACCAGATGAAGGACCTCTAGTCCCCCCGCGTTCCTGCGGGTTCCCGCGGGTTCTCCCGGGTTTCCCCGGGGGGAAGCACCTTCAGCCGGCGGGGCTTTGGCCCGGGGTGCTGAGCCCGCGCAAGGTGCGGACGGCGTCCCGGGCCGCACGAAGGAGGGCGTGGGTCTCTTCGGCGCTGAGGCGGCGGGATGAATAGAGGGCCCGCTCGGCGGTATCCACCACCGTCGGCAGGCACTCTCCAAGCGGGGGATAGGCGTTTTGAAGGACGAGGGAGTGCTCTCGCGCCGTGTGGGACGGCGTGCGGGGCACTCCCTTTTTTTCGCCTTCTTCGGCAATCTCCTCGAGGAGTCGCCCGGCGAGGCTGCGCTGGCGGCGGAGCCGGCGACCCGTCCCGCCGCGTTTCCCGCGTCCTCTCGAGGCGGCGGTGGATTCAGCCTGACTCTTTCGCCGATTCCCGGGCCGATTGCGGCGCCGATTGCGGCGCCCGTCACCAAGGCGTCGGCCGAGAGCGAGGAGGCGGAGCAGCGGGCGGGCGAGTGTCCGCACCGCCGCCACCGCCAGAGCGAGAAGCCCGGCGAGGAAGATGAGCAGCCGTCGGCCGAGCCGCGCCTGGGCGACTTGCCGGCGAAACCGCCGGGTGAACAGCGGCCACAAGACGAACGCCGCCGCCGAGAGCGCAGCGGCGGTGTAAACGACGGCCCGAAAAATCCGGGCGAAGATTTCGAGGAATCGGGTGAAGCTACGAGTTCGTTCGGGAACGTCGTAGCGCTCGACCATCTGCTCCAGGGGAGGCATGGTGAAGGGCCGCGGGTCGGGAAGAAGCCGCGCGTCCGGCCTCTCGAAATGCTCCTGCAGGCCCTCGAGGAACCCGAGAATCACCTCCGGGGAGACCGCCGAGGCGTCCCTGACGAAGGGAAGGGACAGGATCAGCGCGAGGATGATGATGAGCGCCCCGGCCACGGCGATCCGCCTGAGATAGCGCGTGGGGACCCGCACGCCCTCGCCGTAGGCGGCAATCTCCGCGTGAAAGCTGTTCGTCACACCGACGCAGGCTCCGCCGATCACCGCGTAGGCGGCGATAAGGGCGAGGGAGCGTTCCGAGACCTCGCGCTCCGCCGCCCACACCACCGTGGCGCCGAGGAGGAGTAGGAACAGGCCGACCGCGGAGGTGGTATTGTTGTGGCGCAGCCTGAGGAGAATGTCGGTAGCGAAGCCTCGAGTGTCCCGCATGACATGACGCAGCTCCCGTCCCGAGCGTCCGGCGACACTGCGAAGCAGATCCTCCCGCGGTCGAAACGCTTCGTGGCGCCGATGCACGGCCAGCCACGCGGCGGCCACGAGGACGAGGGGAGCCAGTAGCTCCCCCCGCGGGGCGAAGGGGCTTGCCGCGGCGGCCGGGTCGCCTCCGGCGGTGAGGGCGAAAAGAAGGTAGGCGAGGCCGGCCACGACGAGGAACTCCCGCAGCCGCGCCGAGCGGCCGCCGCGGGCGGCCCACACCAGGTTTCCCACCACCGCCTCCACCGTTGCGGCGGCAACGGCAAGCAGCAGGAACAACGGCGTAAGCACGGCGAAGCCGAGAAGCTCTTCCGCAAGGCTTGCCGCCGCGCTGACGCCGAGAAGGGGTGGTGTCACGGCGAGGGCCGGGTGGATGACCTCGCGATACAGCGCCTCATGTCGCGGTGTGGCCATCGTGATCTCCGAAGAGCCGTACCGGATGCACCGCAAGACCGTGCAGGGCCCGCGGTACCGCCGGACGGCCGAGCTCCTGTACGTAGAACAGCTCCAGGGTACCCGGGCGAACGCCGACCCGGAGGATCTGCTGCACCGTTTCCTCGCCGAGGACCGCCCCGACGTAGAACACCCGCTCTGCGCGCCCCCGGGCCCACGCGTGAGCCAGCGCCGTTGCCACGGGTCCCGCCGCGTCCGACGGTCGGGCGCGGGCCAGCAGCTCCAGGGCCTCGAGCACGGCCCCGGGACCACCGGCGGCGGTCATGGCGTCGCCCTCGCCGCCCTCGCCGTGCACGTACAGCCGGAACCGTTGTGCCGCGCGGGCCGCCGCGGTCACTATGCCTGCGGCGGTCTCCACCGCGCGCTCTACGGCGAGCACGCGATGCCGCGCGAGATAATCCGCTGCGCGCAAATTGACGAACACGAGCATCGGCATGTCGAGGGTCGGAGTGAACTCCCGCGTCTTGAGGCTGCCGTGGCGCGCGGTGGCCTTCCAGCCGATGTGGCGCGTGTCGTCTCCGGGCACGTAGTCTCGCAGGCTGCGGTACCGGGTGGTATCGGCGGCGATGGGGGTGGAAACCGCAAGCGCGCCCGCCGGTACGCCGAGCCGTCGCGGCAGGGATATGCGGTCGTGCCGAGGATAGACAACGACGCGGCCGAAAGAGCGAATCTCGCGTGTTTGCGGGAAGAGCCCGAGCGGATCGGCGGTGCGAAGGCGGATCGGGCCGAGGGGATAGACTCCCCGGTGGTGGGCGCGAAGCCGGTAGCGATGCCGCAGCCGCGCCCGAGCGGGCACCCCGCGAACGAAGGCCGGCTCGTCACGCGGATAGAGCTCTCCGGTGCCGTCGGACACGACGATCATCGGCGCCGGCAGAAAGCCGGTGTTCCGCACGATGAGCACTGCCTCGCTGTCCTCGTGGCGAAACATGCGGATCTCGGGGTTCCCTCGCTCGACGCTGAGGTTCAGCCGTAGAATTTCGGCGTAGAGCCGTGACGTGCCGGTGAGAAACAGGAGGAAGGCCGCGCCCCATTGCACCGGCGCAAAGGGCACGAAGAGCAACGCGAGGACGACGAGTACCGCAAGGCCCGTCATTCCCGCCCTCCCTCGAGGGGCACCCGGACTTCCTCGAGCGCGGCGTCGACGACGTCCTCCGGCTGCACGCCCCGCAGGCGGGCATCGGAGTCGACCAAGATACGGCGGGCGAGCACGTTCGCCGCGAGCTCCTTCACGTCGTCGGGAATGACGTAGTCCCGGCCCGACAGCGCGGCCCGAGCCTGGGCGCAGCGGTACAGGGCGAGGGAGGCCCGGGGAGAGCCGCCGAGACGCACCGAGCGGTGGTTTCGCACGTGCTCTATGATATCGAGCATGTAGTCGCCTACCTTCTGCTCCACGTGTACGGTGGTGATCTCCTCCTGCAGGCGCCGCAGCTCATCGGCCGAGGCCACCGGCCGCAGATCCGACAGCGGGTCGCTCACCCGGCGGCGGCTCCGGAGGATCTCCCGTTCCACCTCCCTGCCGGGATAGCCGATGCGCAGGGTCAACAGGAAGCGGTCCTTCTGCGCCTCCGGAAGCGGAAAGGTGCCGTCGAACTCCACGGGATTCTCCGTGGCGATGAGGAAAAACGGCTCGGGCAGAGCGATGGGCACCCCGTCGGTGGTAACCTGCCCTTCGGCCATCGCCTCGAGAAGCGCCGACTGGGTGCGCGGAGTGGCGCGGTTTATCTCGTCTACGAGCACGATATTGGCGAGGATGGGACCCTCGCGGAAGTGGAACTCGTTGTCCCGGGGGTTGTAGACCGACACGCCGGTGATGTCCGCCGGCAGCAGATCCGGGGTGCACTGGATGCGCGAGAAGCGCGCGTCGATCGAGGCCGCAAGCGCCCGGGCGAGCACGGTCTTCCCCACCCCGGGAACGTCCTCGAGCAGTACGTGCCCCCGGGCGAGGAGCGCAACGAGTAGTTTCTCGATCACCTCCCGCTTGCCGAAAAACACCTGCTCCACGGCCCCGGCGACCGCGTCGGCCCATTCCTTGATGCCTGTCACACGGACAGTATACACTCGCCAACTCAAACGACCCAAGGGAGAAGTATGGCGTTTCTGACACGTAACTGGTTTCCCATCGGCCTCGTTCTCTCATTCATCGCCGGATACCTGCTCCGTGGCCCCGGCGGCGCCCTCGATGCCGGATCGGTGGCGAGCAACGCCGTGGTGGTGGTGGTCTTTCTCATCACCGGCTACACCATGCCCACCGAAGCGCTGGTGCGCGGGCTCACCGACATCCGGCTGCATGTCTATATGGAGCTGTTCATCTTCGGGGTGTTTCCGCTCTATGTGTTCGCTACGACGCTGCTCCTCGGCGATTTGTTTCGACCGGAGGTGATTGCCGGCCTCTACGCGCTTGCGGTCCTGCCCACCACCATCGCCAGTTGCACGATATTCACCCAGGCGACCGGCGGGAACGTCGCCGGGACGATGTTCAATGCCGCCTTCTCGAACCTGATCGGGGTATTTCTCTCTCCGCTTCTACTCTCGATCCTTTTGCAGAGCAGCGGGCGCGCCCTGCCGGTGGAGCAGCTCACCGGCATCTTCGTGCGTCTGGTATTGTTAATGGTGGCCCCGATTGCCGTCGGGCAGACTCTCAGGCGGCGATTCTCCACCTTCGCTCACCGCCACGGTGCCGTGCTTCGGAAGTCGACGAGCGTGGCCATCCTCCTGGTCGTCTTTTTCGCCGTGGCCCGGGCCGCCGGGGAGGAGGCGTTCGTCGGGAACCTGGCCTCCATGGGCGCACCTGGGGTGTACCTCGTGGTGAGCCATCTCCTGCTGCTGGCCCTTGCGTGGGGCGGCGCGCGGGCTCTGCGCCTCGGGCGGGAGAACGAGCTCGCGGTGGTGTTCACCGCCCCCCACAAGACGCTGGCCCTCGGAGCGCCTCTGGTCTCGGTCTACTTTGCAGACCGCCCGGAGGTGGCGGGTATTGCGCTTCTGCCGGTGATTCTTTATCACCTGATTGAGCTCCTCGTCGCGGGGGTCATCCGCTCTGGAGTATATAGAACCTTGTTGCAGGATCGGTCTTAAGTTCTTGTAAGAACGCCAAAAGGACCATCGTGAAGTCTCAGACGAACCCGTTATCAAAAAAACGACCCGACACCCTTTCACTGCAGTCAGTTAGTGAATTGAGCTGCAACAAGCTCGTTGATACCTCACAGTCCCCTTTGAATTCACCCCGTCGCCTCGTATACTGATTGGTAAGGAGCAACGCACATGGAGTTCGGCGACCTGAAGCGGTATTACACCGGAGTGCTCGTGCCGGTCGGCAGTCTGCGCAGTGCGAACAGCTCGGGGATCGGCGAGTTTGCCGATCTGCCGCTGCTTGCCGACTGGTGTCTGGAGGCGGGCCTCGACGTAATTCAGATCCTCCCGGTGAACGACACCGGCGGGGATCACAGCCCTTATAGTGCGATGAGTGCCTTTGCTCTCCATCCGCTCTATCTGCGCCTTACCGACATTCCGGAGGTAGAGCAGGTGCGCCGGGAGAACGAGGAAGTCGACGAGCGGATGCGCACGCTCACGGAAGAGCTCGAGGGCAGCCCGCGGATCCGTTTCGACGAGGTGCTCGAGCACAAATACGCGGTGCTCCGCGCGGTGTATGCCGCCCGGCGGGAGGACATCCGCGCCGACGCAAGCCTGCGGAGCTGGATCTCCGAGAATCCGTGGGTGCGGGAGTTCGCCGTCTACCGGTGCGTGAAGGAACGCCAGGGCGAGCGCTCCTGGGTCGAGTGGAGCGATCTGCAGAGCCCGAGCCACGCCGACATCGAAGCCCTCTGGGAGGAGCCCTCGATGCAGAGCGACCTCGGATTTTTCTGCTGGGTGCAGTACCACGCGGATCGGCAACTGCGGGCAGCCGCCGAGGCGGTTTCGGAACGGGGCGTGTACCTCAAGGGGGACTTGCCTATCCTCATGGCGGAGGACAGCGCCGATGTGTGGGCGCATCGTGATATCTTCCGTCCAGAGCTTCGCGCAGGTGCGCCGCCGGATATGTTCAGTCGCCACGGGCAGAACTGGGGCCTGCCGGTCTACGATTGGGACGTTCTTGCCTCCCGGGACTACGACTGGTGGCGCAGGCGCCTCGATCAGGCCGATGGCTACTATCACGCGTTCCGCATCGACCATGTGCTTGGCTTCTTCCGTATCTGGGCGGTTCCCGCCGAGGACGTGGCCGGGACGATGGGCCATTTCCACCCCTCGTACCTACTCTCGACGGAGGAGCTGCGAGAGGCCGGCTTCGATGAGGCGCGCATCCGGTGGCTCGCCGATCCCCACATTCCCGGGGAGCGTCTGCGCGAAGAACTGCACGAGCATGCCGAGGCGGTCGTCGCCCGGGCCCTTTCGCGGGTCGGCAATGAAGACTTGTACGTCTTTACAGAGGGCTTTCGTGAGCAGGACCTGTTGAGTTTGGATCTGCCCGGCGAGTGCAAGGAGGCGCTCCGCGGGTGGTACCACGACCGGGCGCTCATCCGGGTGAGCAACGGCCGTTTCGCGCCGGCGTGGAAGCTGCACGATACGAGCGCCTACAGCAGCCTCTCCGAGGAGGAGCGGAGTGCTCTCGATGGTCTCGTCCGGCACGCTCGCCACGTCTCGGAGGAGATGTGGGAAGAACAGGGCCGCCGCATACTCGGGCTCATCAACGGCTCGGCGGCGATGCTTCCCTGCGCGGAGGACCTGGGGGTGGTGCCCGAGAGTGTTCCCCGGGTGCTCGGCGAGCTCGGGATCCTCGGCCTGCGCATCCCCCGATGGACGCGCCGGTGGGACGAGCCCGGCGAGCCCTACGTGCCCCTCGAGCAGTATCCCTACCTGACGGTCTGTGCCCCCTCCGTCCACGATACCTCCACGCTGCGTGAATGGTGGGAGCGCGAGGACGAGGTGGACGAGTTCTGGCGGCAGCTCGGCTTCAAGGGGAAGCGGCCGACGGAGCTCACTCCCGAGCTCGCCCGGAAGGTTATCGCCCGGATCTTCGAGACGAATTCCGCCATTTGCATGTTGCAGATCCAGGACTTCTTCGCCCTCTCCGAAGACCTGCGGGCGACGGACCCCGCCGATGAGCGCGTCAACGTGCCCGGCACCACAGACGAGACCAACTGGACTTACCGGCTGCCGGTGACCATCGAATCGCTCATGGAAGAAACCGTTCTCAACACCGAGATCCGGGATCTTCTCGACACGCGGCGGCGCGCCGAGCCCCGCACCGACATCCCCCAAGGCTAAGGAGCACATCATGAGTATCCATTGCTATCCTCGTCTCGAACTGAGTATCGTAGACGGGATTCCCGAGGGCTTGGGAGACACCCGGGAGTTTCACGTATCCGCCGCAGCGCGTGATCGCTACCGCTTCCAGGAGGGCTTTTTCTCCGTCACGGGCAACGTGGTTTTTGCCGACTTCGACGCGGCACGGCGATTTGCCGATGCGATGAACCGTGAGCGTGATCTCCTCAACCATCCCGAGCACGCCGCGCGGGCGGGTGATCTTAACGCCATGGGGATAATCGACGAGGTGTTGCACCATCTCGTCTCGGTCTACACCGAGAGCGCGGGCGGCGATCTGTTTGCCCGGGCCCTGTCTTATCTGCGCGAGCGCTACGGCCACGAGGCGGTGGACGGGCTTCTCGAGCGCTTCGTCACCGACTTCCCCCCACGAAGCGTCCGCGCCGGGGAGAAGAGCTCCCGGGAGTTCCTCGACTCCGAGGTGGACGGCGCCTCCGGTTGGGAGCGGGCGGCGGAGGAGCTGTTGCTTCTGCGCCTTGAAAACGAGAATCCCGCCTACCAACCCTACGGCGAGCTATTCGAGGACGAGGATCTCGAGCGGGAAACGAGCTACGAGGAGGTCGTTGAAGGGCTGGAAGAGTTCTTTGCCGGAAAGCAGGCGTTCGGCCCTGAAGGGCTGACCCTAATGGAGCTCCTCCGTGCGCCGGCGCGGTCCCATCCGGACTCACTGGAGGGGCAGCTCTCCTACATCCGCGAGCGCTGGGGCGGGTTTATCGGTGCCCACCTGATGCGGTTGCTTCGCAGCATGGACCTCATCCGCGAGGAGCGCAAGGCGACCTTCGGCGGCCCCGGGCCCCAGCGGCCCTACGAGTTCGGCGCCGAGGAGGAGCTCGAGCGCTTCAGCCCCGATCGCGACTGGATGCCGAACGTAGTGCTTTTGGCCAAGAGCACGTTGGTATGGCTCGATCAGCTCTCGCGCTTTTTCGGGACGGAGATCCGCCGGCTTGATCAGGTACCGAATGAGGAGCTCGACCGCATTGCCCGACGGGGATTCAACAGCCTGTGGCTCATCGGTATCTGGCGGCGCAGCCGCGCCTCGAAGCAGATAAAACGCATGTGCGGCAATCCGGAGGCGGAGGCCTCGGCCTACTCGCTGCTCGAATACGAGATCTCCGAGGACCTCGGCGGGTGGCCGGCCCTCGAGGATCTCAGGCGGCGCTGTAACGAACGGGGCATCCACCTTGCAAGCGATATGGTGCCGAACCACACGGCCATCGACTCGACCTGGGTCTATGATCATCCCGACCGCTTCGTGCAGCTCGACCACTCCCCCTTTCCCGGCTATACCTTCGACGGACCCAACCTCTCGCAGCGGCCGGGGATCGGCATCTACCTCGAGGACCACTACTACGATCGCAGCGATGCGGCGGTGGTGTTCAAGCGCGTCGACTACGAGTCCGGGAATGTGCGCTACATTTATCACGGGAACGACGGCACGAGCATGCCGTGGAACGACACCGCACAGCTCGATTTCCTCAACCCCGACACCCGGGAGGCGGTCATTCAGTCTATTCTGCACGTGGCGCGCAACTTCCGGGTGATCCGCTTCGATGCGGCGATGATCCTCGCAAAGCGCCACTTCCAGCGTCTGTGGTATCCGGAGCCCGGAGCCGGCGGCGACATCGCCTCGCGGGCGGAGCACGGGATGAGCGCTGAGGAGTTCAACCGGCGGCTACCGGTGGAGTTCTGGCGGGAGGTGGTGGACCGCTGCGCCGAGGAGGCGCCCAATACGTTGCTCCTTGCCGAGGCCTTCTGGATGATGGAGGGTTACTTCGTGCGCACCCTCGGGATGCACCGGGTGTACAATAGCGCCTTCATGAACATGCTGAAAGAAGAGGAGAACGCGAAGTACCGGCAGACCATCAAGAACACTATCGAGTTCGACAAGGAGATCCTCAAACGGTTCGTTAACTTCATGAACAACCCCGACGAGGAGACCGCGGTGGCGCAGTTCGGCAAGGGGGACAAGTACTTCGGCATCGCCACGCTTATGATCACCATGCCGGGGCTCCCGATGTTCGGCCACGGTCAGGTGGAGGGCTTTGCCGAGAAGTACGGGATGGAGTACAGCCGGGCCTATTGGGACGAGCAACCGGATGAGGAACTCATCCGGCGCCATGAGCGGGAGATCTTTCCCCTCATGCGCCGGCGCTGGGCGTTTTCGGGGGTGGAGAACTTCCTGCTCTTCGACCTCTACGGCGAGGACGGACGGGTCAATGAGAACGTCTTCGCCTACGCCAACCGCGTCGGCCACGAGCGCACCTTGGTGCTCTACAACAATGCCTTCGAGCGCGCCGCCGGCTGGATCCGCGAGTCCGCGGGCTTCGTGGAGAAAATGGCCGACGGGTCCCGGGAGTTTCGTCGGGGCACCCTGGCCGCGGCACTGGGCCTCACCGACGACCATCGCCGCTTCTGCCTGCTCTACGAGCAGCGAAGCGGGCTATGGTATCTCCGCAACAGCCGTGAGGTCTCCGAGCAGGGGCTGCACGTCGTTCTCGACGGCTATGCGGCACAGGTGTACCTCGACATCTATGAGGTCGAGGACAACGAGTACGGCCACTATGCCCGCCTCGCCGACACGCTGCGCGGCGCCGGGGTACCGAATATCGACCGCGCGGTCACCGAGGTCGCCCTTGCTCCGCTGCACGAGAGCTTCGCCGCGGTGGCGAACTCCCGGGTGCTCGCGGACCTCGCAGCGGAGCTCGCCGGCACCGAACCCACAGAGCCGGTGAACGCCGCCGAGCTCGCCCGCCGCTACCGTGGCTTCGCCGCGCAGGCGGCGGTGTACGTCGGGACGGGCGACGCACGCGGTGGCCCCGCGAAAAGCCGCGCCGCCGGGGAAGGCGCTGCGGGGAGAGGTGCCGCGGAGAGAGCTGTCGCGGAGAGCCGCGCCGCCGGGACGCTCGCCGGCGGCAGCGATCAAGCGACCGGGCCCGGACCCTCCGGCACCGGCGCCGGCGCCGACGCCGATGAGGCGGCGCGGGCCTTTGCCCGAGCGGTAAGCGCGCTTCGGGCAGTCGGGCGCCTCGAAGACCACAGCCCGGCCCGGGATAAGAAGCGCTACGTCGCCGCCGCGCGGGTGCTCCGCGAGGGGCTCACTCACACTCAGAGTGGCCTCGGCACCGCCTTCGCCCTTGTGCTGTGCGAACCCTTGCGATACGTGCTGCCTCGGCCGGCGAAGGAAGCCGGGGGAGATCGCGGTGTCCACAAGTCACAGGGCACACAGGGCGCGTACCCGGACGGAGAGCTCCGTCGACGTCTGGCGGCCGGCGTGGAGGAGTGGTTGCTTCTCGACCGCCTGGAGTCAGTGCTTCCCACCGGTGCCCCGGAGGAAGACCACCGAGAGGAATGGCGACGTCGGACCCATCTGGTGCTGGCTTACGGCGGCTGGTATAGCGAGAGTAATGCGCCGACCGCGCGGGGGGTGATGGAGCGGCTGCTCTCCGATGCCGACGTGGGCGGTTACCTCGGAGTGAATCGGCATGGCGGCGTGGTGTGGTTCAACAAAGAGCGGTACGATATCCTCACTTACTGGCTGTTCGCTGCGGCGGTGCTGGAGGCGCTCGAGCCGGCGGAGCCGAAGTCGTCCGAGCCGAAGTCCGCCGTCAAGAAGCCGGGGACCCATGAACGCCGTACCCTGGAAGAGGTGGAACCGGAGGCCACCGAGGTAGCGGGGCCTTCGCCCCGGGAGGCTGCTCGAATCCTCCTCGCCCTATACGAGTATTATGAGAGGTGGCGAAGCGCGGGCGCGGCGTCGGAGTACAAGGTGGAGTCCCTGCTTTCGGCACTCCCTTGAGTATCAACAAGCCTGTTGCAGCGCGGCGGCGAGATCCCGCCGCGCATAATCGGG
>JBKHEN010000038.1:0-20668 GCA_046540795.1 Spirochaetaceae bacterium
TAAGGAAGATCGTCCGAGAGCTGAAGGAATAGTAGGGGTATGGTCTGAGTGAATGAACTGCCCAGACGATGGCATAGGAACTTATCACCGCCAAACTGCCGATCACGTCGACAATGTCTGCCGGGGAGCACAACGCAGCAAAAGGGCAAGAGAACCGCGTCGTTGAGCCCGGCGAAACGCGGGCTATTCGTGTGGGGCCCTCACGCGGAGGCGGGCACCTTCGACAGGGTCGAGTGCGCCCACAGGAGTATCTCCTCGGTTGCTTCCCAGCCGAGGCAGGCGTCGGTTATCGAGCAGCCGTAGACGAGCTCGCTCAGGTCGTCTGGAATCGGCTGGCGGCCCTCGACGATGTTGCTCTCGAGCATGATGCCCATGATCTCGCGTTTGGCTTCGGCACGCTGGTGCACGACCGACTCGAGCACATCGGTCTGGCGCGCGGCGTTCTTGCGGGAGTTCCCGTGGCTGCAGTCCACCATCAGGCTCGGCGCCACACCGGCCTCGGTGAGCACCGCGCAGGCGGCGTCGATGTGGTGACCGCGGTAGTTCGGTCCGTCCTTCCCGCCGCGCAGAATGATGTGCGTGCTGTCGTTGCCGGCGGTCTCGAGGACGGATGTCTGCCCTGCCTGGTCGGTACCGATGAAACTGTGGGGGTGGCGGGAGGAGGCGAGCGCGTTCACCGCCGTGCGCACATCACCGTCGGTGCCGTTTTTGAAACCGACCGGCATGGAGAGGCCGCTGGCCATCTCCCGGTGCGTCTGGGACTCGGTGGTGCGGGCGCCGATCGACGCCCAGCTCACCAGATCGTCGATATACTGCGGCACGATGGGGTCGAGGAGCTCCGATCCGGCCGGAACGCCCATACCCGTAATGCCCAAGAGAAGCTTCCGAGCCCGGCGTAAGCCCTCTTCAACATCGTATGAGCCGTCGAGATACGGATCCAGGATGAGACCCCGCCATCCGAGCTTCGTGCGGGGCTTCTCGAAATAGACCCGCATGACGACGTAGATCCTATCCTGGATTCGCTCCCTGAGAGACCGAAGGCGCGCGGCGTAATCGAGTGCCGCCTCCGGATCATGAATGGAACAGGGCCCGACGACCGCGAGCAGGCGGTCGTCCCGGTGGTGGATGATGTCCTCGACGGCCCGTCGACTCTCTATGACGGTATCGTTCGAGGCGTCCGTCATGGGAAACTCCCGTTTCAGGGTAACGGGTGCCACCAGAGGACGGAGCGACTTGATGCGCAAATCGTTGGTGCGTTGCATAATACGTATGAATATACACGAGCGTCCCAAACCGTGCAACGCCGACGCACTCGGCGCGCTCTTGCTTCGCCCTACTGCTTCGCCCTACTGCTCCGCAAGCGGCTCACGCTCCACCGGCAACGTCATGCACCGGGCACCGCCCCCTCCCCGCGCGAGCTCGACTCCGGGGGTCACTACTAACAGCCGCTCGTAATCGTCCGGCGATTCCGTGCCGCTCAAAAACCCGTCCACGGGCCGCACCGCAAAACCCGCCTGCGAGAAGGCCTTCGCCGTTTCCGCATTGCAGTCATACCCGATCGCTTTCCCCGGACCAAAAGCAAACACGTTGGTACCCGACATCCACTGTTCCCGCTGCTGATACACGGCGCTCGAGCCCCCGCACAGTAGAGGCTCGACTCTCACGCCCACCTCAGTAAGCCCTTCGATCAACCCCGATACCTCCCGCAACTCGGGATCTCGTTCCGGCGCGATATCCATTCGAACCACTCGCAGGCGCTTCGAGCCGAGAATGTAAGGCTCGTAGACCAGTGCAACGTCCCGATCCACCAGGGTGAACACCATATCGAGATGGATGGTAGAGGGCTCGTGCGGCAGCAGGACGACGAACAGACGAAACGGCTCGAGAAAGGTCTCAACCAGGTTCCGTCCCAAGCGGTCGAGCGCCTCCGGGCTGCTTCGCTCCGAGACGCCGAGGATGAGCGTATTACGGTCTACGACCATGAAATCCCCGCCCTCTAGCCGTACGTTACCGCAACCCTCCCGGACGCCGTCGAACAGGAGGCCGCCGGATCGCAAGGTTCGGGAGTGGGAGAACACGGTCTTGAGCAACAATGACTCGTTGAGGCGTACGTGGTACGCCATGGCGCCTACGATCACGTGATCGCGAAAAACCATCGCTCCGTCTCGCATGAAGTACAAATTCGGCAAAGGCGGAACGTCATGAAGGCGGTCGGAGAGATAATCCGAGAGTGAGGCTTTTCGCGCGGGAAGGCCGCAAACCAGTGCGTCCGCAAGCTCCACCGCGGAAAACCGCAGCAGCTCCGCCGATCGCGCCGAGGGGGCCACCGAATCCACCAGCGCGGCCCGGGCCTCCGGATAACGGTGGAGCACGTCGGCCACCAGCTCCTGCAACTCATATACCTCTGAGACCAGGGAGAGAAACCGCTTCAGCTTCTCGTGCTCATGACTGACCACCGAGATCGGAATGATGTCGTGGTATAGCAGTCTCCGTGCCGACTCAGGGGTCATGCGCTCGATCTCCGCACCCGGTGTGTGCACGATCACCCGTTTGAGACGTCCGATTTCCGAATCCAGGTACACACCCATACGCTCGCCCGGCTCAAGTCGTTTCGCGCCCGGGATAGTGTACTGCCGCGGGTCCGGGCCCGCAAGATGTTTACCAGATGTGCCGGCCCGTGCTAAGCATAGACCCATACACCGCTACCGGGAGGAGTAATGTCTGATCCACGCGTTCGCGACGTGCTGGGTATGGAACCGCAACAACAGACGGTAACGCTGCATGGCTGGGTCCGCACTAAGCGGGACACCAAAAACGTCGTCTTCTTCGAGCTGAACGACGGCTCATGCCTTTCCAACGTGCAGATCATTTTCGAGCGGGGCCCCGGATCCCCGGAGGAAGAGCTCGACAGGGCTCAGACCGGCGCAAGCGTCCGTGTGACGGGAACCATCGAGCCCTCTCCCGGCAGGGAGCAGTCGGTGGAGGTCCACGGCAGCGAGCTCACGGTGGTGGGAGAGGCACCGGCGGACAACTATCCGCTGCAGAAGAAGCGTCATTCCTTCGAGTATCTCCGCGAAATTGCGCACCTGCGTCCTCGGACTAATACCTTCGGTGCGGTCGCGCGGGTTCGCAACGCGCTAAGCGCCGCTATTCATACCTTTTTTCAGGAACGGGGGTTCATTTACGTCCATACCCCGATCATCACCGCAAGCGATACCGAAGGGGCCGGTGAGCTGTTCCAGGTCACTACCATTCCCCTCGAGACGCTCGCCCGCTCAGAGCGAAGCGAAGTCGCCTATGAACGGGACTTCTTCGGGCAACCGGCGTACCTAACCGTCAGCGGACAGCTCAATGCCGAGGCCTACGCCCTCGCCCTTGAGAAAGTCTACACCTTCGGCCCCACCTTTCGGGCCGAGAACTCCAATACGAGCCGGCACCTGGCAGAATTCTGGATGATCGAGCCGGAAGTGGCGTTCTGCGACATCCACTGCAATATGGACCTGGCCGAGGAGTTCATACGCCGCATCCTCGGCGATTTGCTGGAGACCTGTCCGGAAGATATGGCTTTTTTCGACAAGCGGATTCAGCCCGGTCTGCTCGAGAGCCTTCGCCACGTGGTGGATTCACCGTTCCGTCGCATCAGCTACCAAGAGGCCGTCGAGCGGCTTGAAGCGGCGAAGGTGGACTTCGAGTATCCCGTCGCCTGGGGAAGCGATCTACAATCGGAGCACGAGAAGTACCTGACCGAGACCGTCTACGGCGAGCCGGTCATCGTTACCGACTACCCCAAGGAAATCAAGGCCTTCTACATGAAGCTGAACGATGACGAGCGCACCGTACGGGCCATGGACGTCCTCGTTCCGCGGCTTGGAGAGATCATAGGGGGGAGCGAGCGCGAGGACCGTTATGCGGTCCTCAAGCGACGAATCGCCGAAATGGGACTGGCCGAGGAGAACTACGAATGGTACCTGGATCTCAGGCGTTTCGGCAGCGCGCCGCACTCCGGGTTCGGTCTCGGCTTCGAGCGCCTCGTCCAGTACGTGACGGGAATGCAGAATATCCGCGACGTCATCCCGTTTCCTCGGACACCGAACAACGCCCAGTTCTAGAATAACGCCCAGTTTCTAAAGGACTGCCCGCGGAGCACCGTCGCCAAAACGGCAGGTCGGCGCCGTTAGGCGACGCCGCACCACTCCTTCACGCGTGTTGCCAGCTCCCGGCCGCGCGCCCGCAGGAGCTCCTTTTCCTCTTCAGTGGGCCTTCCTTTGAACTCCACCGGCTCGAGGAACTCCCACTTCATCTTGTTGCGTTCTGCGATCTCCTCGAGCTCTTTCTGCGCTCCCCCGGACCATCCGTAGGAACCGAAGCTGAATGCCTTGCGGTTGAACGCCTTCTTCTTGCCTATTTCATCCACCATCGCCGCCATGGGTGGAAACATTTTGTATTCGTAGGTCGGCATGCCGATAACCACACCCGAAGACTCCCACACCGACTGCAGCACGAAGCCCGTGTCCGTTTCGGGAACTTCGTGCACGTGCACTTTGAGGCCTTCGCTCTCGATACCTTCTACCACGGGCTGGACCCCCTGCTCGGTATTGCCGTACATACTGCCCCAGATCACCGTCACTTCGGGCTTGGCCGGGCCTTTGGAGTAGCTCGCGTAGCGCCGGTAGTCATCGATGATCTTCTGTGGATTCCGGCGCCAGACGATACCATGTCCCGGGGCGATTATGTCCACGTCGAGAGACTCTACCTTATCCAGGGCCTTCTGCGTCGGAACGGAAAACGCGGCGACGATATCGGCGAAGTATCGCGCTGCCTCACGCTCGAAGAAATCGATCTGATCCTGATCGAGTTGATCGTCGTACGGAGCGTCGTCCGATACACTCCCAAAGGACCCAAAGGCGTCACAGGGAAACAGCGTCTTCGACTTCGTGTCATAAGTGGCCATGGTCTCCGGCCAATGCACGTTGGGGATCTCCTCGAACGCCAGCACCCGGCCGTTACCGAGATCTACGGTGTCTCCCGACTTCACGGGGCGGACGTTGTCGGTTATTCCATAGAAGCTCTCGAGCAGCGGCACCGCCCGCTGAGTACAGAGAATCTCGAAATTGTTGTCCCCCCGCAGCTCCGAGAACGGCTCGAGCCAGCCGGAGTGATCGGGCTCCATGTGGTTGATAATGACGTAGTCGATGTCCTCCAGCTTGACGTTCATCTGATCGAGCTGCCCGAACAATTCCTCCGGAACTCCTTCCCAGGTACAGACACCGTCTATGATCGCCGCCTTCTCCCCCTTGACGACGAAGGAGTTCATAGCGATCCCGTTGGGGATCGGCCACATACCCTCGAAGAGGATGTTCTCTACGTTCGCCGAAAGACGGTACACACCGTCGGTCACTTTCGTGGTCCTCATTGTCTTCTACCTCACGTTGGCTATCATATTGAGCGAGTCATTTACCTTACTCTACCGGTAATTTAATAGCGATACCGGTGGCGCTTCAAGTTTTCTTTTGCAGCTCCCGATCGAAGGCGTCCGCGAACGCCTTCACCTCTTTTCGTCCGTGTTGTCGAGCCGCGTCGGACACCGCAGCCGCACTGCGGAGCTCGTACGCAAAATCCCGCTCGGAAAGGCGCTCCCGAACGTTTTCCGCCGTGTACACATCTCCACGGGTGTTCAACACCACTACCCCCTTTTCCACAAGCCGGGCGGCAAGGGGGATATCCCGGGTTACGGCAAGATCTCCCGAGGCGGAATCCGAAACGATGGTCTCGTCGGCGTCCCCCTCGGTGACGATGCTCCGCACCTGCCCCGCCGAACGCACCCCGACGTCCTGACCCGAGACGAAGCGGGCGGGGATCCGGCTGCGATTCGCACGACGAGCGACGATCTCGCGTATGCGCCTCGGGCAGGAATCCGCATCCACCCAGATGGTCACGAGGGCTCTCCTTCCAGCGGTACCGTGGCCACGAAGACCAATGCGTCCCCGGACACGCGATAGGAGCCGGTCTCCGCGGTGACGAAGGCCGACCGACCGGATGAAAGCCTAAGCCGCCCCTCCCGTCCGTCCGACTCCTCCAGCATGATCTCCCCGCCGATCGGCAGGACGATCTCCGGCGTACCCCGCCGTCGCGAGCGCTCGAGTGCTCCGGAAACGTCGGCCTCTTCCAGAGAAAACTCTTCAACCGACACGGCGTGCCGACGCCAGCGCCCGGCTCCACCGCCCACCCCTCCGCGCCCTCCACGAACGTTGTCGGCGGCGGTTCCATTGCCGGCGCGTCGGACTACCGGCTCATCGGGCTCGAACACCAGAATCCGTAAGAGCTCCTCGATATCCACGTGCTTGCGGGTAAGCCCACCTCGCAGAACGTTGTCGGAGTTTGCCATGAGCTCCACCGCGGTTCCCTCGAGGTAGGCGTGTAGTGTTCCCGCGGGCAGAAACATCGCCTCCCCCGGGGCGAGCTCCACCACATTGAGAAACAACGGCGCCGCAATGCCGCGGTCTTCGCCGAATTGCTCATACAGCCGCAACACCCACGTGTACCGCCCGTCCTCGGCGGTACCCCCATCCGTGTCGACAGTGTCGGCAGCCTCTTCCGTAGCCCGAGAAGCCCACCTGCGAGCGGCATCGGCCACCCGCGGCGCCTCACTACGCATCAGAGCCTCGAAGAGCGCCGCGAGCCCGCGGCCGTCGGGTCTGCGCCGCATCGCGGCGACCGGCTCATGAAGAAAATCGAATTCGGGAACGGACAGCTCCTTCAGGATGTCACGGTAAGGCCGAAACCCCCGGAGCGCGAAAAACCGCGTGAGCGCTCTGATGAGCTCCGGCTTGTGGTTGTCGTCGCGGTAGGATCGGTCCGGAGCATCGAGAGGGATCCCGGCCTCGTTCTCCCGGGCAAAACCGCGTGCCGCCTGCGCCTGATTCGGGTGCGCCTGAATCGAGAGCGCCCGCGCCGCGGAGAGAACCTTGAACAGAAAAGGCAGTCGCGCGCCGAATTTCCGGGTCACCGTACCCCCGATCCACCGCTCCGGGTCGTGGGCGATGAGCTCCGCAAGCGAGACCCCCCGCCCGTTCTGCATCACCGCCGACGGGGCTCCGGGGTGGGCGCCCATCCACAACTCGGCAACCGGCTTGCCTCCGGAATTCTCCACCCCCGCAAGGCGCGGGATCTCGGTCACGGAGCCCCAGTCGTAGTTGCGCACCGGGTTTTCCATTCGGAGAATCGCCATGCCGGAAGTGTAGTCGCCGGTTTATCCGCCGTCAACGCAACGCCCTCTCCGGTAGTGGAGCAGATCTCCGGGACCATGATAGCATTTCCCCTCATGGACACCGAAGAAAGCTTTCACGGACGAATCAGGGCGGGTCACCATGACGGCGACATAGAGGCCGTCTATCCGGGAGACCTCGAGGAGCAGCGAGCCCGTCTCGCCGAGTTATGCGAGCGGTTCGTCGAGGAGTACGCCGATCAGCCGCAGCAGGTGTTTTCGGCACCGGGGCGTACGGAGCTCGGCGGCAACCATACCGACCACAACGCCGGCCGTGTGCTGGCTGCGGGGGTTACTCTCGACACGGTTGCCGCGGTCTCCCCGCGCACCGATGCTCGGGTGCGCATCGTCTCGGAAGGGTTCGAGGGCACGATAGAGGTGGATACGCGCGAGCTCATGCCCGTGAAGACGGAAGCCGGCTCCCCGGCCGCCCTGGTTCGCGGGGTCGCCGCGTTCCTGCGCGCACACGGTCGAGAAGTAGGCGGGTTCGACGCCGTGGTCACCAGCCGTGTCGCGCCGGGCTCCGGGTTGAGCTCCTCCGCCTCCTTCGAGGTGCTCATCGCCGTGGTTCTCTCCTTCCTCCATAACGACGGCACGCTGACGCCGGTGGAGATCGCCCGGGCCGGTCGGCACGCCGAAAACGAATTCTTCGGCAAGCCGGCGGGGCTGATGGATCAAATTGCCTGCGCCGCCGGCGGGGTGGTAACCATAGACTTCGAGGACGAAGAAGCTCCCACGGTACAGAGGATAACCGCCGGCTTTGCGGACCGGGGCTATCGACTGTTCGCCGTCGACTCCGGCGCCGGCCACGCCGACCTCACCGATGATTACGCCGCGGTGGTACACGAGATGAAGGAAGCGGCGCGGGTCTTCGGTCGAAGCACGCTGCGGGAGGTGGAAGAGCGCGCGTTCTTCGAGCGTCTGCCGGAGGTCCGCTCGCGGGTCGGAGACCGCGCCGTGCTCCGGGCGCTGCATTACTTCCGGGAGAACCGACGGGTGCTTCGACAAGCCCGGCTCCTGACCGACGGGGACATCGAAGGTTTTCTGTCGGAGGTACGCGAATCGGGCAGCTCGAGCTGGCGACTGCTGCAGAACTGCTATTCCCCCGCCGCCCTACAACAACAGGGCATTCCCCTGGCTCTCGCGCTCTCCGAAACATTTCTCGAGGAGTCGACGGTCTTCCCTCGTCCTCCGCGCCTGCACGGCGCCGCCCGAGTCCACGGCGGCGGGTTCGCCGGGACCATTCAGGCCTACGTTCCCACTGAGCGGGCGGCGGACTACCGGCGTGCCATGAGCGCGGTTTTCGGCGAGGGCTCGGTCACTCCTCTGACGATTCGGCCGTTGGGAGCCTGCCTGATCACCGGCACACCCCGCATTGAAAAACGCTCCGACCGTCGCTAAGATCGACACGCGAACCGCGACGACGGTGCCGACGACGACGGTGCCCCGACGAGGGAGTATGAACGCACACAGGAAGGAGACATATCCATGGAACGATCCCCCCTACAGGAAGCGCGACGCGAATATCGGCCCAAGCTGCCCCCGGTGTTCGAGGATTCACTGGCCAAGGTAACGGTGGAACTCGGTGAGGCCACGGAAGCACCGCAGGATCAGAAGGGCTTGAAACAGCTCTTTCCGTTGACCTACGGCGCGCCGGTGGCACGATTCACCCGAACGGAGGCGCCTCGTGAGATTCCGCCCTTGTCGGTGGGGGTGGTGCTCTCCGGCGGTCAGGCACCTGGAGGCCATAATGTCATTGCCGGTCTTCTCGACGCCCTCATGAGCGCGAACTCCAAGTCCAGACTCCTGGGCTTTCTCGGCGGTCCGAGCGGCATCCTCGAAGACAACATGATCGAACTCACCCCGAAGTTCGTCGACCAGTATCGCAACACCGGTGGATTCGACATGATCGGCTCCGGAAGGACCAAGATCGAGACGGACGAGCAGTTCGAGACGGCCCTCGAGGTGTGCCGCAAACACGAGCTCGACGCCCTGGTCGTCATCGGCGGCGACGACTCCAACACCAATGCGGCCCTTCTTGCCGAGTACTTTCGGTCGAAAGACGCGGACGTACGGGTCATCGGCGTGCCGAAAACTATCGATCGCGACCTCAAGAACGAGTACATCGAGACCTCCTTCGGCTTCGATACCGCCACGAAGACCTACGCCGAGTTGATCGGCAACATTGCCCGTGACGCGGCATCCGCCCGCAAGTACTGGCACTTCATCAAGCTGATGGGCCGCTCGGCATCTCACATAGCCCTGGAATGCGCCCTGCAGACGCACCCAAACGGCTGCATCATCTCGGAGGAAGTTGCCGAGAAGCACCAGACGCTGGATCAGGTCGTGGACCACATTGTGAAGATCGTGGTTGCCCGAGCGGAAAACGGTGAGAACTTCGGCGTGTTCCTGGTGCCGGAAGGGCTCATCGAGTTCATCCCGGAAATGAAGGACATGATTTCGGAGCTCAACACGGTCCTGGGGCAGGACGAGGCGTATTTCCAGACGCTCCATACCTATGAGGACCAATCGGAATGGGTCAACCGGAAGCTTACACGGGATTCTTCGCACGTGTTCTCGTCCCTGCCCACCGAAATCCAGCGACAGCTGTTGCTCGATCGGGATCCGCACGGCAATGTGCAGGTGTCGCGGATCGAGACCGAAATGCTCCTCATAGACATGGTCGAGTCGCGGCTGAACGAAATGAAGACAGCCGGCGAGTTCTCCGGCAAGTTCAATGCCATGCGTCATTTCTTCGGCTACGAAGGCCGGTGCGCATTTCCCTCGAATTTCGATGCCGACTATTGCTACACGCTGGGATATACGGCATGCGCCCTGATAGTCGACGGCCTCAGCGGCTACGTTACCTCGATTCAGCACATCGCCGCCCCGGTGCCGGAGTGGAAACCGACGGGAGCGCCGCTCACGATGTTCATGAACCTCGAGCAGCGCTCGGGCAAGCTCAAGCCGGTGATCAAGAAGGCGTACGTGAACCTCGAAGACACGCCTTTCCGCACCTTTGCCGCGCATCGAGAGGACTGGGAGCTAAAGACGTCCTACCGTTTCCCGGGGGCAATCCAGTACTTCGGGCCTCCGGAGGTGTGTGACGCGCCGGCGCTCACGCTCCAGATGGAAGGCAGCAAATAACCCGATCCGGAGGCTCGGCTAACCGAAAACTAGATTGCTCATATGAAAATCCGGGTTTAAGATGAAAAATAGTAGTATGTGCATCTTCTCGTGAGGGTGCACACGTTGGTTTCAACCCGAACAGGAGGAGGGAAAATGGGAAAATTCATGATCGTGGTAGCACTTCTGTGCCTACCGTTCGTACTGTTCGCCCAGTCTACTATCATTGAGGACGACTTCTCGCGCATGGGAGCGTGGGTACCCGGCTACGGTGATTGGAATGTCGAAAACGGCCGGCTCGTCCAGGAGAGCACCGCCGCCGGTATGGCACGAATTGATCGGGAGGTACCCCAAGAGGGGACATACCAGATCGATTTCACTATTCGCTACGACGACGGCGGCTACAAGAACATGGAGGACTATGAAGAAGGTCGTTACCATGCCGGTTTCGGTGTACACATCGGTGTGAGCGATCCACCTCTGCGAGGGAAGTCCTGGGGTAACAACGATAGTTACCTCTTGTGGCTGAATCTCGATACTCGTGAGGATACAAGTCTCGATGCACCGTATCACCACGGGTTCCGTGCCCAGGTATATGAAAGCACCGACCACGTCACCATGGACCTCTTCGAGAGCCGCCAGATGGAACGTTTTTTCGATGATCCTCGTGCCACGGTTAACCTGGTACAGGCACTTCGCACCCATGGGATCGACGTTACTGTCGCGGACCTGGCAAAGTATCTCGATCGCAACGTTCCGGTAAGCATTCGCGTGGATACCGAAAGCGGAGAGATCGGCGTCAAAGACCCGACCGCACCGATCCGCTACTACTTCACGGTGGATCCGGACAAACTCGACGGCGACTACATCAGTCTCCGCACAAACGCTCTCGCGGCCAGTTTCGATAATTTCACCGTAACCGAACGGTAACTCAATTGGCGGCGGCCCATCCGGGCCGCCGTTCTTGTCTCAGTCATTCCATATTACAAAAGCGCACATAGCCGTCGAAACACGGCAACCATGGCACCGGTGTCGAACGAGCAGTAGCGCTTGAGCCGCTCGAGTACTTCTCCCTCGTCAACCTCCAGCGCCGCGGGAAACCTATAGCGGAGGAAGTAATACAACGCGTTCGCGTCTCGACCATCGGATACTCCGAGAGACGCGTAGCCCTCGTCCACCAGGGCCGCATACACCGCCTTCAGCGAAGCACTACCCTGTTGACACGGATGATAAAAGTGATACCCGCAAAATATGCGTGAGAGGTCGACGAGACGCGCTGTAAGGCGCTCGACCTCGGCTTCCGCAGCCACACCCTCCGCTACGCCGCCCGCGACATCGGAAGTCCGGCCTGCCGTGGGGGCCGCGTTTGCTGCAGCCAATCGATACAACATTCGTCGCTCGAACGTACGTCCGTATACCACGATACTCCCGCGCTCACCGAGCCGTGAACGAAGGTGCCGGTAAAGGTTCTCCCGGTCGTCGTGCCCCGGCGGCGACGCGTATATCGTGTGCCGGAGATCCCCCTCCGGGTGATCGAGCGTATGCAGCGAGTACACGACCGGTATGTGCTCCCAGGATCCGACACCCCGCATTGTGGGCACCGCTTCGTTGTAGGCTTCGAAATCGAGGAAACGCAGGGGATAATTCAGAGAATCAATGAACTGCGCTATCTCCTCACGCTCGATGTGCGCTTTCCCGCTCCGCTCGGCCTCCTCACGGATGAGACGCTCGCGTGAGGCTTTCTCACCGGTTGTCCCGTTCCGGTCTCGACGACACACCCCGCACCGCCGACGGCCGCACGGTCGGGTCTGCCGCAGCATTTCGGCTTCGTCGAGAGTCAGTATCCACGACAGAGTTTCCAGGCGGCGCCCCACCTCGGTGGCACGGCCATGAGCGAGCATCGTGAGGTCCGTTTCCGCCACCAGGCCTACATAGCCGTCCCCGGGCTCATGCCGGTAACTCTTGTTCACGTGCAGGAGCTTGATCGCCTCTACCGGCAACCCTGAGGCGGTGAACACGTATGCCACAAACGCCGCTTCCCACGTCGCGGCCTCCTTTACCCCGGTTGCCGGTCGTACCAGATAGAGGACACGACCCTTCTCACTTTCCTCGAGCCCCTCCGCCCGAGCGCTCGCGACCAGGCTGTCGGAAATGCGATGACTCCGAGTTATCGGCGTGGACTGCGGTGAGAACACGTCGGTTGCCGGACCGTTTTGCGCCACGACGTGCTCGAGCCGAGCCTGCTGATCGCGTTCGAAGGCCTCGTAGAGCTTGGGCCCTGTCAGGATGCCGCTGCTCGGGTCGGAGCCCGTCGGAATACCGCCATCGGAGTCGGGGGTGGAACCATCGCCCTGTATCGCGTACCACAGCTCCCGAGCACACCATAGCCCCATCCGGAACTGTCGATTCGAGAGAACCGTACTCACTCTTACTCTGCCGGTCCAATCAACTCGTACGTATCGATAGCGATCTGCAGCTCCTCGTCGGTGGGTACCACGAGGATCGTTACGGGGGAGTAGTCCATAGAGATGATTCCCTTCCGCGGTCCGTTCTCGAGATTCTTGCGGTAGTCCATCACGATGCCGATATTCTCGAGACGATTGCAGACGCGCTCGCGCATGCGCGTGCCGTATTGCCCGATCCCGCCGGTGAACACCAGGAGATCGGTTTTGACCATGTTGGCCGCATATCCACCGATGTACTTGCGAATGCGGTAGGCATATACGTCGAGAGCGTCCTGGGCGTTTCGGTTCCCCCGTTCGGCCGCATCCTCCAGGTCCCGCAAGTCGTTGGAGATACCCGACAGACCGAGCAACCCGCTCTCTCGATTCAGCATTTCGTTCAACTGCGTCGCCGTATATCCCCGTTCCAGCAAATAGAAGATGATCGCCGGATCGATGTCGCCACTGCGGGTTCCCATGACGAGCCCTTCGAGCGGAGTAAATCCCATCGAGGTATCCACCGAGCGACCGTTTCGGATGGCGGTAATCGAGGCGCCGTTACCGAGATGACAAGAGATCACGTTGGTATTGTCCGGCGAACGCTTTGCAAACTTGACGGCCTCCGCCGCTACGAAGCGATGACTCGTACCATGGAACCCGTAACGACGTATCTTGTACGTCTCGTACAGCTCCCGCGGCAATCCATAGAGATATGCCGCCGGGGTGAGCGTCTGATGGAACGCCGTATCGAACACGGCGACCTGCGGCTTTTCCGGCAATAGCTGCCCCACGTCGCGAATGCCGGTGAGGTTCGCAGGATTATGCAGGGGTGCGAGCTCCACGTTCTCCTCGATCGCGGCAATGACGCTTTCGTCTATCCGGACGGACTCGGAGTACCTCTCTCCCCCGTGCACGACCCGATGGCCGACACCGGCGATATCGTCCAAGGACGGAAGTATGCCCTTGGGATCGTCGACGAGGGCCTCACTCATCATCCGAGCCGCGGTCTCGTGGTCCGGCACATCCTGCTCTCGGACGATTCGGCCGTTGGCGGAGTTCTGCTCCAGTCGCCCCTTCGGCTGTCCGATCCGTTCTATCGCACCGCTTCCGAGACTGCTGCGAGCAGGCATTTCGTAGACCTCGTATTTCAGGGACGAGCTGCCGCAGTTCACTACGAGTATCTTGCACGAGCTCATGAGGGCGAGTGTAGCGCGAACGGGAGTTCAGGTAAACGCCCGTTGCCCTCGCAGCCGGAGCCTGCTACCTTTTCGCCCATGCCCTCGCAGCTTGCCCATTTGATCCATGTCGAGGATGCCGTCGAAGGTGCTTTCGGAGAAACACCGACGGCTCCCGGGCCGCACCACACGCACCTTACGCTCGGTGCTCAGGGACCGGATCTCTTCTACCATAATCGCCGTCGAAAACCTTCGGCGCTACCGTACGGCGCACTCTGCCATAGAGGACGATATGGCGCGGTCACCGCAGGGATGATGCGATGGGCCCTCTCACGGGGACTGCCGTTCCACTCGGAGGCGGGCATGTATGTGACCGGATGGGCCCTACACGCGGTCCTGGACCGGGTACTGCATCCGTATATCAACTATTTCAGCGAGCCGCCGGACCGACGCGCATTCCCGCGGGCACACGCATTCTTCGAGCGTATCGTGGACGTACTCCTGGTGCGCCGGCGGCGCGGGTATGAGGCGTCGACCGTCGACTTTGACCGTCTCACCGACTGCGGGCCCGAGATTCCCGAGGATCTCCAAGCGATGCTCGCCGCGGGCATGCGCGACGCCTTCGAGCGCGCGCGTACGGACGATCAACTACATCCGCGCCTTCAAAACGCCTATGCCGACGCCCGCGATTTCTACCGCTTCACCAACACGTCGAGCCCGGAGACCTTGGAGGGGGCGCTTTTGCGCACAGAAACCGACCGCCGCCGCCGTGCGCTCATCGCGCTGTTACACCCCCTCGAGCTACCATCCGGTTACGACTTCGCCAATGAAGGGCACGCACCGTGGTCCCATCCCTGCGACGAGCACGAGGTACGCACCACGTCGCTTTTCGAGCTCTTCGATGAGGCGGTCGACCGGGGGCGGCGGCTCGCCCACGGGATCCACGCGGGGTGGGAACAGCGCATCCCCCTCTTCGATGCCCAAACCGACGCCGCGAGTCCCTCGGTGGAAGCCCTCGTCGGGAACCACAACCTCTCCGATGATCGGTTGCTGCCCTGCACCAAGACCTGCTCCGACCCGTTCCCGCTCCTCGAGATCGCGGATGAACTCTGCGCCCGCTACAAGCGGCGAAAATAGGTGCGCCGGCGGGCGCGGGACGTCGCGGAAAACCGCGCTGAAAGTGCGTCGGCGATGACGTTCAGGCTGAGCACGGTCAGTGCCACCGCAATTCCCGGAAACAGCGCGAGCCAGGGCGCTCGCAGCAGATGGTTGCGGGCATCCTTTAGCATCAATCCCCAGCTCGGGTTGGGAGGCTGGGTACCCAGTCCCAAGAACGACAAAGACGCCTCGATGACCACCGCGAGGGCGAAAGTGATGGACGCCTGCACGATGATCTTGGGCAGCACGTTCGGTAACACGTGCAGAACGATCGTGCGGAGCAGGGGGCTCCCGAGGGCACGGGAAGCCTCCACGTATTCCTCGCCTTTTATTGCAAGGGTTTCGGCACGCACCAGACGGGCAAAAACCGGCGTGAAGATAACGCCGAGGGCGATCATGACCTGCACTAACCCGTAGCCGAAAACACTGACCACGGTCACCGCCAGCAGGACGGTGGGAAAGGACAGCACCGCATCCATGAGCAGCATCAGCGCACCGTCCGCCGCCCCCTCGGAGAGGCCCGCCGCAAGCCCGATGAGGAGTCCCAGGATCAGGGCAATCCCGACGGAGGTGAAACCGACGATGAGCGTTGCACGGGATCCGTACACAAGGCGGGCGAACACGTCACGACCGAAGTCATCCGTTCCCAATAGGTGCCCGGACTCGCCGGGCGCCGCGAAGCGTACCGTCGTGTCCTGGGCGACGGGACTGAAACGGGTGACCGCCGGAGCACCGATTGCCGCAAAGACGAGTAGCACGATGTAGGCAACCGAGAGGGCAAGCAGTATGGTTGCAGCGAGCGCCGCCGGTCGTTGCACGTCCCCTACTCGAGCCTCAGCTCCCGAAAGTCGTAGGTATCGAGGGCCGGGTCCATCGCGAAGCCCTGTACCTCTTCCCGCAGTCCTACGTGCAGATACGGCGATCCGAGATACATGAACGGTACCTCCCGGGCGATGATCTCCAGCGCCTCCGCATAGAGCTCGCTGCGGCGCTCGAACTCGCTCTCCCGCCGCGCCTGCTCGATGAGCTCGGCGAACCGATCATCGTGCCAGTTCGTGTAGTTGGACTCTCCGCCGAGTCGGCCGTCAGGGTCCAGCTTACCCGTATGCCCGATGACCGTTAGATCGAAGCGGGAACGCCGATAGACGTCGCTGAGCCACGTGGACCAGTCCACAAGTCGGATCTCGGTGTCGAGCCCCACTTCGGCAAGCATCGCGTCGTACATCTCCGCCGCCCGCACGTGGAACTCGTAGTTCTGCGGGACCACCAGGTCGATGCTCGTACCCTCCTCCACGCCGGCTTCGTCGAGCAATTCGCGCGCCCGCTCGGGATCATAGGGGTAGAGATCGGTGAAGTCGACGTAGTACGGGCTCTGCGAGTCCATGAACGTGCCGACCACCTCGCCGCCGGTGTAGGCTACGTCGAGCACCTCCTGCTTGTCGATGGCGTGATTTATCGCTTGTCGAACCTCGAGCTTGTCGAGAGGTTCCCGTTCGGTGTTCATCGACATGACCAGCACCAGCGCCGTGAGTTGGCGGTACAGTCTTGCATCCGACGCATCCCGAATGGTCTCGATGTCGCCGGGAAGCACCGTATCGATCACGTGCAGATCTCCGCTCAACAGGCCCTGCACCTGCACCGAGGGCTCGGTGATGATGTTCAGGTTGATCCGATTCACCCTCGGCAGATCCCTCACCCGGTAGTCCTCGTGTCGCTCCAGCACGATGCGGTTATCCCGCACCCAGCGGGACATCCGGAACGGTCCCGTACCCACCGGCTCTCGTCCGAAGTCATGTCCGTCACGGATGAGATCGGCGGGCAGGATCGCTCCCCATCCGGAGGCCAGGGATGCAAGGAGCGGCGCGTAGGGCTCTTCGAGCACGAAGACTACGGTGTAGTCATCCGGTGTCTCCACGGCTTCGATGGCCCCGAAATCCTCTCTCCACGGCGATCCCGAATCCTCGGCAAGCATTCGTTCGAACGTTGCCGCCACATCCTCCGCGATGAGCTCCCGTCCGTGGTGGAACCGGACCCCCTGGCGAAGCTCGAAGGTCCACCGGAGCCCGTCGTCGCTGGTTTCCCACGAACGTGCGAGGCCGGGCTCCATGCGACCCTCTTCATCGGGCACCGCGAGGGTCTCGTATACGCTCCGCAAAACCTGGAAGGTCAACGTGCCCGTGGTTGCTTGAGGGTCGAGAGTATCCGGCTCTCCGGCGATCGCCACCTCTACCGGCCGGTCCCCCGGTTCCGTTTGACCGGCCGCGCCGAGCATGCCGACAACTATGATGAAGAACACGCAGAATGCCGAAACACGCACTGCGTTCGTTCTCATGTTTCCGTTCATAATTCGCTCCTCCCGCGCTCATTGTACCGGAGCCGGCGGTCGTGGAAAACCGGCGTATCCCCGACCAGTCGCCTGGTGTACGCATCCTCCGGGTCTCGCAGGACCTGCGCCGTCGGTCCCCGCTCGACGATTCGACCGTCGGTCATCACCGCAATCTCATCGCTCAAGAACGATACCACGTTCAGATCATGCGAGATAAACAGGTAGGTCAGCCCGAGCTCTTCCTTCAGGTCGAGCAGGAGGTTGAGAATCTGCGCCTGAATGGAGACGTCGAGACTCGATACCGGCTCGTCGAGTACCAGAATCTCCGGTCCCGCGGCCAACGCCCGGGCGACGGCGATACGCTGTCGCTGCCCCCCGGAAAACTCATGAGGAAGTCGCGTGCGATCCCCCGTCGACATTCCGACGCGGCTCAGCAACTCCTCAATCCGTGCATGTCGGTCGGCCCGCAAAGGGGTAGAGCGCAGCAGCGCCTCCTCAATGGACGTACCTACGGTAAGCCGTGGATTCAGCGAGGAATAGGGGTCCTGGAATACAATGCCGAGGCGGGATCGCATCCGCCTGAGCTCTCGCCGGGAGATCGAGCCGAGGTCGACCCCGTCCACCTCTACGGTGCCGGCATCAGGCGGATCGAGATACAATAGCGCCCGCGCCAAGGTGCTTTTGCCGGCACCGGACTCTCCGACTATCCCCAGGGTGGTTCCGCGAATTACCGTGAGGGACACGTTCTTGAGCGCCTGCACCCTCGTACGCCCGAACATCCCGCGGCGCACGTGGGTCTTGTACAATCCGCGGGCTTCGATGCACTCAGACATCGGCGCCTCCCGGCTCATCGGTACCCTTCAGGCCGGCCGCGGGACGATCGTGCGAACCGTTCCTGCGCAGCTCATCGGCAAAGTGACATGCCGAGAGATGGTCGGACGCGTGAGTTAGAAGCGGAGGATCCTCGCGCCGGCACTTCTCGCGCGCCAGCGGGCAACGGGGGTGGAACGGGCAGCCCGAAGGACGCTCACGTGGCTCCGGCGCGCGCCCGGGAACCGAGCGCAACCGCTCCCCTCGCTTTTCCGCTTCCGGTATCGCACTCAGGAGCAGGTCCGTATACGGGTGCAGAGGTTCGGCGAAGAGCCGCTCGGCCGGCGCGGTCTCTACTATCTTTCCGGCATACATAACCGATACCCTGTCGGCTACGGCCTGAACCACCGCGAAGTCGTGAGAGACGAACAATATCCCCATGCCGAGTCGGTCGCGCAGTCGCCGCAGGAGAGCGAGAATCTGCCCCTGCACCGTGGCGTCGAGCGCGGTGGTCGGCTCATCCGCAATGAGGAGTCCCGGACCGCATGAGATCGCCATGGCAATGAGGGCGCGCTGCTTCATCCCGCCCGAGAGCTGGTGAGGATAGCTGCGCAGTACCCTGCGAGGGTCTGCAAGCTCAACCAGCTTGGCTAACCGCAGGGCCCGCAACCGGGCCGCTCCCCGGGAAATGCCGTAGTGCTCTTCGAGACCTTCCGAGATCTGCCTACCCACGGAGAGGGAAGGATTGAGGTGCCGCCCGGGATCCTGAAATATCATTCCGATCTCGACTCCCCGGAGTCGACGGAGATCCTCCTCTCCGAGAGACGTGAGCTCCGTGTCCCGGTAGTGAATGCGCCCACCGTCGATGCGTGCCGCACCGGCCGAAAGCCCGGGCACCGCCCTGGCGGTTACCGTCTTGCCTGCTCCCGATTCGCCGACAAGGGTGTGGATTTCCCCCTCATCCACGGAGAGAGAGACTCCTCGGACCGCTTCAAAGCGCGAGGGACCGCGGCCGAAACTGATGGTGAGATCCTCCACGCGGAGAAGCGGTGATCCGGATCCCGATGCGTCGTGCCGGCCCATTCACCCCATCCGAATCCGTGGATTTACGATACTGTAGAGCACATCGGCAACGAAGTTCACGACGGAGAATACGACCGCCAGAAACACCACCGAAGCCTGAATGACCGGGAAGTCCCGGTCATAGATACCGGAGAGAAAAAGCCGTCCCAGCCCCGGCAACGAGAAGACCTGCTCGATAATCACCGTGCCGCCGAGCATGTAGCCGAGCTGGATACCGGCAACGGTGATGACCGGCAGCAGCGCGTTTCGCAACAGATGACGATACCGAATAGTTCGCTCGGCGAGCCCCTTCGACGCGGCGGTCAGCACGTACTCTCGCTCCAGCTCCTGCAGCGTGGAATTGCGCACGATGCGCACCAGAACCGCCGAGCGACTCACGCCGAGAGCCAGAGCCGGCAGCACGAAATGGGCCGGACCGGCCGCACCGAAGAGCGGCAGGAGCCCCAGCTTCACCGAGAATACAAGGAGCAGGAGGATTCCCAGCCAGAACCCCGGTATGGCCATACCCAACTGTGAGTATGCTATGCCGAGGTAGTCGATGAGCGTGTCGTGCCGAACCGCCGAGACGACGCCCAGAGGCACCGCGACGGCCACGGCAAAGAGAAAACCGAGCGTCGCGAGCAGGAGCGTCACCGGAAGCCGTTCGGCAATGAGCGCAGCAACCGGTTCGCCGGAGAAGTAGGATGTGCCGAAATCGAGACGAGCGACCCCGGAGATCCAGCGGAGATACTGCACCGACAGCCGCTCATCCGCCCCGAGTCGATGTCGAATCTCCTCGAGCTCTTCGTCCGACGCCTCGAACCCCGCGACGACCTCCGCGGGATCCCCGGGCAGCACCCGAAGGAGAAAGAATACCAGCGTGGAGATGAGCAATACCGTAAGTAGCAGCCGCCCGGCACGTCTGAGCAGGAACGTAGACATGTGTCTCCGTTATACTCGTGCAGCGGGGACGACTTCAAGGACGACTTCAAGAAGAGAGACTCCGCCGAAGCGGAGTCTCCCGGTCGGGGACGGAAGTTTCAATTTTTACCTCGATTTCTTACATGCGATTCTTACATGTCCTCCGCCCCCACAGGGGTAAAGCAACGACCATGCCAACCGCAATGAAATCCTGCGCGGTAATTAGTTTCTCCGAAACAAATTAGAGAATAAGCGGGCGGCCGGGGCTCCTGTGTCGGTGCCCCTGTAATGCAATTTGCATAAGCTACTCGGTGCCACACTATTATCCTATTTCACGATATAGAGTTAAACCCATTTCACCCGGGGCGTGCCTACACGTGGTCAT
>JBKHEN010000039.1:0-20324 GCA_046540795.1 Spirochaetaceae bacterium
CGGCGCCACCGGAGGCTGTACCAGCGGCGCCACCGGAGGCCGCACCGGCTGATCGTGCATCTCCGCTGCCCGCGGCGTCGCCGTTCCCGCCCTCGATACGCCCGACGCCCGTCCCGTCTCCGGTTCCTCCGGCGGCGGCTTCCGCCTCCCGACGGTCGCGATAGTAGTCGTAGCCTCCGCGGTAATCCCTGAGCCCCGCCGGCCGGTCCTCACTCGGGCGCTGAAGCTCGACCACCCGAGTTGCCAGATCCCGCATGAAGTAGCGGTCGTGCGAGACGAACACCACCGTGCCTTCGAAGCGGGAAAGGGCGTCGGCGAGCACCCGCTTCGAGCTCATGTCGAGATGGTTGGTCGGCTCGTCCAGCACGAGAAGGTTGGCCGGCCGAAGCAGCATTTTCAGCAGCAGCAGGCGGCTTCGCTCGCCGCCGCTCAGTACGTGTACCCGCTTGAATACCTCTTCGCCCCGGAAGAGAAACGCGCCGAGCATCCCGCGGAGACGGGGAACGAGCTCGGTGGGAGCGTCCTTCTCGACTTCTTCGAGAACACTGTTGTCGGCACCCACGGTATCCGGTCCTTCCTCCGCGAAGTAGGCGGTTTTCACGCCGGCGCCGAGAGTGACCGTGCCGCCGTGCTCGTGGTCTTTGCCGGCTAGAATGCGCAAGAGGGTCGACTTTCCCGCTCCGTTGGGCCCCACGACAACAATCTTCTCACCCCTCTCTATGAGAAGGTTCACCCCGGAGAAGACGGTGTTTTCCCCGTAGTGCTTCTCCAGGTCCTCTATCTCCGCGACGATCCGGCCGCTGCGAGAGGGCTGAGGAAACTCCACGTGCATCGGCTTCAGGCCTTCCGGGATCTCGATGGGCTCGATTTTCTCAAGCTCCTTGATTCGGCTCTGAACGAGGGACGCCTTGGAGGCGTTGTAGCGAAAGCGGTTGATGAACGACTCGAGTCGTTCGATGTACGCCTGTTGCTCCTCGTAGCGCTTTCGCAAGAGCTCGAGATCCCGCTCCCGTTGCACCTCGTACTGCGAAAAGTTTCCGGTGTAGAGGTGGAGGCCGCCCATGAACAGTTCCGCCACGTGATCCGTGGTGCTGTCGAGAAAATACCGGTCATGCGATACTACGAGGTAACCGCCGCGGTAGCGCTGAAGGAACAGGAGGAGCCACTCACGGGATTCGATATCGAGGTAATTCGTCGGCTCGTCGAGAAGGAGCAGATCGGGCTGCTCAAGGAGTACCCGCGCAAGGGCGGCGCGCATTCGGCGACCCGAGGATAGCGCCGACAGCGGAGCGTCGAACCGGGACGCGCTGAAGCCGAGCCCGCGCAGCACTTCGTCGATGCGCGCCTCCCGGTCGTAGTATCCGGAGGCCTCCACGTACTCGTCGATATCGTGCACTTCCTCAAGCAGGCCCGCCGCATCCTCGTCGGTCCGGGCGTGTTCGGCAAGAAATCCCCCGATCTCCGCCCGCCGTGCAAGGCGCCGCTCGACGTGTCGGAAGGCGTGCTCCGCCTCTTCCCAGACCGTGTGACCGGAGAAGGAGTCCACCGCCTGCGGCAGATATGAGATGCGGGCGTCCCGCCTATGAACCACCGAGCCCTCGTCGGGCCGAGTCAGCCCCGCAATCACGCGCATGAGGGTGGTTTTGCCGCTGCCGTTTGCTCCGGTGAGCGCCACCCGGGAGTCGGAATCGAGAGCCAGGGAGACTCCGTCGAGGACGGCCCGCTCACCGAAAACGACCGATACGTCGGTGAGCTGAACGATACTCATGTGCTCCCGCCGTGCTCCGGGGTTTCGGCAGATTCGCCGCCTTCAGCGGTGTCCGCGGCAGCAAAGGAGAAATAGATGACTACGGGAGAGCGCCGATCCCGCCTGACCACGTTGTCACGGATGTTGTCTTGCGGCGCGTGAGAGAGCCGTATGCCGCCGGTGGTGACCTCATAGAGGAATGCCACCGGGGTCTCGTCCGCCCCGCGGAACCGAAAGGAGATCACCCCGTCATATGCACGGGAAAGCTCCTCGGTGAGAAAATAATCGAAGTCCACCGTTCCCGAGTTGCCGGCGTTCTGCGGAATGATACGCGGGACCAGGCGTGAGTAATCGTCCCATTCGAAAGCCATATCGTCGTAGAGCCGGACACTACCGTAGGAATCGCTGCGCCAGAGTGATCCGCGGGAGCGGAGAGAGGCATAGCGCTCCTCTCGGCGCGCCCGTTCCTTGCGTCGGATCTCCTCGATATCCGCATCGAGTGTCTCCATGGCAACTTCATATCCCCGTCCGTTAATCCGATACCGAACGCTGACGTCACCGCCGGCACGGACACGTACCGAGAAGGGGGTGTTGCGTGCGATGAACTCTCGCGAGCCGCCCCGAATCCAATCGCTATACTCGAATACCGCACGTTGGTTCTCCAGATTCAGCCGGATTCTATTGTTCCCCGGCTCCGGAAACAGACCGTAGTCACTCCGAAAGCGATCGAGATCGATCCGTCCGGAGTCGATCATGCGTCCAAAATACGTCGGTCTCCATGCGTGGGAGAGAAAGCGATCGAGCAGCGGGTCCGTTGACAGATCGACCGTTTGGCCCTCGTCGTCGGTCTCCGATACTCCCGAGAGATAATGACCGAAGACCCATCCCCGTGTTCCGTCGGTGGTGAGCACTTCGTACCAGTAATCCACGAGGCCTCCCTCATCGGAGGGCTCTTCGCTACGGTGGACGACTTTAACCCGTTCTCCGTCCCGCAGCCGATACAGGGCCCGAGCGGAACCGCTTCGATCGCTCCGTACCGGCAGCGCTCGCCGGCGCGCGGTGGCGTAAGTTTCGGCAAATGCTGCATACTCTTCGGCAAAAGCCCGAGCCCCCTCCTCATCGTCGAAAACCTGAGCCCGCCATTGTGGTATAGTGACCCGATCCCCGCTTTCCGGAAGCCGTATGGTGTGGGTTTTCTCTATGCGGGCGCTCTCACTTACGCGCACGACCGCGCCCGGGTCTACGGACACCTCTTCCGGAGGCCAGAGCACGACCGCGTACCGGCGCGACCCGCCACACCCGGCGAGCAATAGAAAAACCGAAATCAGAAAGACGAAAATGCCGAGGTGTTTCACGTTCACGGGAAGCTCCTCACGAGGATAGGTGTATTTGACCACAACACCGCACCTTGCGTCAATCGAGGACCGATTCCTCGACGATGATAACAATGCGTCCTTCCCGGATGAGGTCTCCGTTGGCCTCCTCCGCGAAGAAGGTTTCCGCATCGGAGGTCGAAATGATCGGATCGGTGGGATAGCGACCATAGACTCCCACCGCCAGAGTCCGCATCGGCTTGGTCCCGACGCGCTCGGTAACCACGGGGTCGTCGACGCTCGTGGCGTAAGCAACCGCGCCCTGCTCCCGTAACACCTCCGGGCGCACGCGGTTCGGCTCCATGACCACTTCCGCGGTCTCGTGGGAGTAGACGTCGGGAAAGAGGGCGGGCCTTACTCGAGCAGTGCGATCCTCTCCGTGGACCGGCAGCTCACCCTTGGCGTATATCAGGAGTCCGGTGAACTCCCGCGTCGGCCGCCACGATATGACCCGAGGCAAATCCCGCACACGACTGTGTTCGACGAACAACGATGTCACCGAAGGAAAGAGGTCCAACCGATATCCGAGCTCCGCATAGCGCATGTCCGGGGTGAGCCGGTTTTGCACCGGCTCGAGCTCCTCGCTCAGCCGCGAAACCCGCAGAGCCAAATCCGGGGACCGCTCGTAGTACTCTGCGAGGGTGTAGCGGGAATCGACGAGGAGGGCAGCGGCCTCCTGCTGGAGAAATCGTGGCACGTCATCTCGGACGGATCGGGCCGCGGCGTCCGCCGCAGCGGGACGGATGCGCTGCTCTTCAGTGAGGGGAAGCCGGACGTCGAGGCGCAGCCGTCCGTCGAGCCACTCGATTTCGCTCGAGACTTCCGGCGCGGATTCCCGCCCTCCATTCTGTGCACCCGCAACCGGCGCAAGGGCGCCTGCGAGGAGGATGAGCAAGACGGCTATCCGCGTCAGCCTAGAGCGCGTCACCAAAGAAGATCCCCGCCCATTCCCAGTTGCCGTTTATTTCGGGATCCGCCGGAAAGTCCACGCGGCGGAAGTACAGATACCAGGTACGTATGCGGTGAGACCACCCCCATGTTCGAAGGTACGCTTCTCGGGCGTTCGAGTTGATATCGATGTCCTCGGCGAAGCTCACCCGGGAGCGCTGCAGAAAAATGCCCAGGTCGAACGGAACCTGACTGTTGAAGTCCGTCTGGTCTTGCTCCCACGACATGGCGAAGAAGTTCACCCCCGCGCGATAACGCAGAAGCAGGTCCGCGTCCTGGCGTCTGAGAGCCGTCTTGATGGTTGCCACCAGCTCATCGAGGTTCTCCATGGTCCAATCTTTGGACGAGTCGTAGAACTCCACCCGCCGCTGCACCTGTTCCCGGGCCTGCGGGGCACCGCGGATCTCGGTGTCGGGGTGTCTAAGGAAGTTCTTGTAATCCTCGTAAGCCTCGTCCCATTCCCCAAGCTGTTCGTGGGTACGGGCCATATGGTAATAGGTAGTTCCCGGATCGATGTGCTCGGAGAACCGATCCACCAGCTCATGATAGTAGGTGAGTCGATCGCCGGGTTCGTCGGTGAGTCGCACGAGCTCGCGCAGGGCCTTATAGTGTACCGACGTTCCGTTCACCCGCAGATCGGCATAATTCGACACGACCCGATCATAGTAGTGCCGGGCCATCTGAGGCGACGATTCCCGGTACTGCTCGGCGACAAGGAGCAGGAAGTAGGCATTGTAGGGGTGATTCGGGTTACGCTCCACGAAGGTGGTGAGCAAGGTACGCATCCGGCCCGGATGACCCGCATTGACGAGATACCCGGCGATTTCGTCGATAAGCACCATCTCACGCTCCGCCTCCGTCTCGTCCTCCAGCAGAGCAAATAACCGCTGCAGCTCCTTCTGTTGCTCCTCGTTGCCTACCACGTAGTACTCATCCTGCGTGCGACAGCCGGTGAGCGTCGCCGTTGCAGCGAATAGCGTGAGAACCACGGTACCGATGGCTCGAAACTTCATACAAACGTATTGTAGTATCGGCGCGTGTAGTTGGCAAGGCGAGGGGGGCTCTGCTACACTCCGGGGCGTGAACCGACTCGGGGCGCGGTATCCCAACAAGTTTCTCGTGTCCAGTATCGTGTTCATTGTCGTCGGCGTTCTTCTGCTCCTGTGGAACCTCGGTCTCGTTCCCGGGCTCAAGTCGCTATGGCCGGTGCTTCTCGTCATCGCCGGCGTCTGGTTCCTCTATGAAGCCTTCGCTCGTGTTCTCAGGGACGCCTACGTTTTCATCGGCATGTTCGCCCTGTTACTCGGGGTGTTTTCCCTCCTGGCGGAGACGGTGTTGAGCCCCGTCACGATTTCCGGAATCTGGCCGGTGTTCATGACCATTACCGGGGTCTCGCTGTTCGCCTACGGACTCCATCGTCCCTGGGGGGGCCGGATGAGCTTTACGGTGCCGGGGGTGGCCATATTCGCCATTTCATTGCTGTTTCTGGTGTTCAGTCTCGACATCGTGGAACAGAGTTTTTCGCGGATCGTGGCGGTCTATTGGCCGTTGTTGTTCGTGGTGGCCGGGGTAGTGCTGTTGGGTGTCCACTTCGCGCGGGGCGATTAACGTATCTTTTCCAGACACGACCGCCCCACACGACCACCCCTCAGTCTGGTTCGGTCATCTTGCCGGCGTCGTCTCCGTCGCCGTTCTTCTCTGCCGATTCCTCCGCTTCGGGCAGAATGTTGGAATCCCGGTAGAGGATGGTCTCCAGGTTCAGGAGCTTGCCCGTCTTTGCGCAGCGCAGTCGGAAAGGAAAGGTGTGGGCCCGGTACCGATAGACGACGCCGATGATCACCGCGAGAATGGGCAGAAAGTAGTACGGAGACATGTCGTAGGTTACCAGCATCTGAGCGCTGGTGTAGACGAAGAACATGGCTATGCCCAGATACAACGTAGCGAAGCGCTTTTTCTCGGCGGTGTGCTGGTGGCGACGCTGGAACAGATTGAGGACCAGTATTGCAATGAACACCCAGAAGAAATTCTCCGCCACGAAGGTCACGATTGCTTGCATGGTGTGCCGAGCCTACAACACAGGCGGAGGGCTGTAAATGCGTTCTGCTCCGGGACGGAGCGAAACCGATTACACACGGCTTCGATCGACTCGAATCGTGGAGGAAGCCTACCGGCGGTACCACCACCCACGCTATATTCACCCGGACCCGCTGGAGATCGTTCTCCGCTATCCGCGCGGCGACGATCGGGAGGTGGCGGGGATTATCTGCGCATCCTTCGCCCTCGGGCGGGTGCGGAGTATCCTCCGCGCGTGCTCGGAGGTCCTGGCCCGGCTCGACGACGCCGGAGCGCCCGGACCTGCCGCGGTCTTACGGAATGCGGGACGCGATGAGCTCGAGCAGCGCTTCGAGGGCTTCGTTTACCGGTTCTTCGGTTCCCGGGAAGCGTCGGGGTTCCTCTTTGCGGTGGGTGAGACGCTGCGGCGTTACGGGTCCATAGAGAGCGCGTTCATCCGGCACTTCTCTCCTGCCGACCCGAACGTCCTTCCCGCGCTCGGACGGTTTTCGGAGGAGCTCTCCGCGTATGCGGAGGGCCGCCACGGGCTTCTCATTGCACGGGTCGCACGGGGCAGCGCGGCAAAGCGCTGGCACCTGTTTCTCAGATGGATGGTTCGTGCGGACGGGATCGATCCCGGCGGGTGGTCACGGGTGCCCGCATCGCACCTCGTCGTGCCGATGGACACACACATGCATCGGATCTGTACCGTCCTCGGCCTGATCGCGCGTAGGAACGCGGACGAAAAGGCGGCTGTGGCGGCTACCGAGTTCTTTCGCACGCTCGACCCGACGGACCCCGTCCGGTTCGACTTCTCACTCTCGAGAATGGGGATACACCCGCAGGTGGCCCGCGAAGGGGAGTCCATCCTCTCCGGGGCAAAGCCGGGTTTTTCTATACACGTGTGAGAGAGTGTGTTATGCTCGAGGCATAATACCGTTCGCTTCGATGCATCACCAAGGAGAGTCGTATGCAGAGATACGTTTGCGAAGTGTGTGGCTACATCTACGATCCGGAAGAGGGTGACCCGGACGGCGGAATCGAGGCCGGGACGCCCTTCGAGCAGCTTCCCGAGGATTGGGTTTGCCCGATGTGCGGTGCCTCCAAGGACGAGTTCTCGCCGGAAGAGGAGTAGCCGCGAGCAGACGGTTTATGAGTGCATGGCCGCCTGGCGCTTATAGTGATCCTCGAGCACCAGGCAGGTCATCGCCTCCACTACCGGCACGATGCGCGGACATATGCACGCATCGTGCCGGCCATGCGTTCGGATGATCCGTTCGGTGCCGTCGGTGTCGACGGTTTTTTGCGCTCTGGCTATGGAGGAGGTCGGTTTCACTGCAACACGGAAAACGATCTCCGCTCCCGTGGAAATGCCACCGATGATCCCGCCCGCGTTATTCGAAAGAAAGCCTTCAGAGCTCATCTCGTCGTTGTGCTCACTTCCGGTCATCTCTGCAACGCGGAACCCGGCACCGAACTCGATACCCTTCACCGAGCCTACAGAGAGCATTGCATGGGCAAGCTCCGCGTCGAGCTTGTCGAAGACCGGATCCCCCAGCCCCGCCGCAACGCCGGCTATCCGACATTCAACGATACCTCCGGCAGAGTCTTCCTGCTCCTTGAGCTCCGCGACACGGCGTGCCATGCGCTCGGCCGCGGCGGCGTCACATGCGCGGAGCGGGTTCTTCTCGATCACCGAGGGGTCGAAGGTCTCGCACTCGATACCGCCGGCCCGCACGGTGTAGGCAAGGACCGAGACGCCTCGGTCTTCGAGGAGCTTTCGCGCCACCGCTCCCGCCGCTACGCGGCCGGCGGTCTCTCGTCCTGACGCGCGACCGCTGCCGCGCCAGTCCCGGATCCCGTACTTCCGGAGGTAGGTGTAATCGGCGTGTCCCGGGCGGTAGAGCTTGCTGATGGACTCGTAGGCCGAGGGATCGGCGTCCCGGTTGTAGAGGATCATGAGAATAGGGGTTCCCGTGGTCTTTCCTCGAAAAACCCCGGAGAGGATGTTGACGACGTCCGGTTCTTGCCGGGGCGTGGAGACCTCCGACTGGCCCGGCTTGCGCCGGTCGAGCTGTCCCTGCACCTCTCCCTCGGTGAGCTCGAGTCCCGGCGTCGCGCCGTCGACCACGACCCCCACGGCTCCTCCATGGGATTCTCCGAAGGTGGTGACACGAAAGAGATGTCCGAAGCTACTTCCCGCCAAATCCGTGCTCCCGCAGCCGCTCTTCGAGCCGGTCAGCGGCGTCAGTGAGACTCAGAGCGTCGAGATCACAGACGACATCGGCCCGTGTGCGATAGACGCCGTCCCGTTCCGCGGCAATCCGCCTGAACTCCGCCTCCGGATCTTCGCTCCGGAGGAAGGCGGGCCGTCCCGTACGGCGGATCCGTCGGTACAGCTCGTCGACGTCCACACAAAGATACACGAACAGGCCGTGCGGTTCCAGTGCCCGATAGGCACGGTCGTTTCGCACCGTGCCGCCGCCGAGGGAACAGACCGTAGAGCGCGGCGCCCAGGCCAGGCGCTCGGCAAGTGTTTCGGCGGCCCTGGCCTCGTAATCGCGGAAGCCTACCGCGCCATGACGCAGATAGACGGTCCGGGCGTCGGCCGCGTGAGGACCGTGATCGAGGTTTGCCAACTCGACAATCAGATTGTCGAGGTCGAGGAAGGGGATACCGAGCCTTTCGGCGACGATCCCGCCGAGGGTCGTCTTACCGCAGTGCTTCTGCCCGAAGAGGAAGGGGTGCTCGTTCATTGTGATTGGGCGTGGAGTTGATCCTGTCTGAGGAATTCCTCGAGAGGGCCGGGCCGGGCGATTTCATAGCCCTGGACGTAATCTACGCCTATGTCGCTCAAGATGTCGCGGATAGCGGCATTGCTGACAAACTCCGCAATGGTCTGCATACCCATGACGTGACCGATGTTGTTGACTGATTCGACGAGGGCCCGGTCAATCGGGTCCCGGTCGATGTCCTCCACGTATGAGCCGTCGATCTTGAGGTAATCCACCGGCAGCGCCTTGAGATAGGCGAATGAGGAGAAGCCGTTTCCGAAGTCGTCGAGGGCGAAGGTCACCCCCATCTTCTTCAGCCGAGTCATGAACGTGACCGCCCGCGAGAGATTCTCCACGGCGGTGGTTTCGGTGAGCTCGAGGCAGAAGGCCTCGGGGTTCGCTCCGGTTTCGTCGAAAGTCCGGATGACGTAATCGAGAAACGAGTCATCCACCATCGACGCCGCCGAGAGGTTGATGCAGTATGTCTCGAAGTGTCCGTTCCGCTCTCGGGTCATCTTCTCGTAGCGGAACATGTTGCGTATCACCCAGCGATCGATGTAGGGCATGAGATTGTAGCGCTCCGCCGCCGGTATGAACTCTCCCGGGCTTGCAATGGAGCCGTCCGGTTGCGTGAGGCGAATGAGGATTTCCGCCTTTAGCTTACGTCCCTCTTGAACGGGTGCGATGGGCTGAGAGAACAACAGAAAATGGTCCTGCTCGAGAGCCTCCGTGAGGCGAGAGATCCAGCGCATCTCTCCCCGGCGGCGAAGAAACTGGTAATCGGAAGTCTGATAGACCCGCACCGCGTTTCCCCCGTTCTCCTTGGCAAGGCGACAGGCATCGTCGGCGGCTGCGAGGGTGCTGTATATGCCGGCGCTGTATCCGTCTGTAGGCTTGTCGAACGGTACGACGGCGATGCTTGCGGTGATGTTGAAGGTGTTCTTCTGCCAGATGAACTTTCGGCGTATGGTCTCATGGATGACCCGGCCTACTTCCTCGGCCTGCTCAACGCCGGTATCGGGCAAGGCTACGGCAAACTCGTCTCCGCCCATGCGGCTTGCTATGCTGTTCTCCGGCACGACCTTTACGATGTCCACCGATACTTGCCGGAGGAGCTCGTCCCCCGCGAAATGGCCGCACACGTCATTGATAATCTTGAACTGGTCGAGATCGATCAGCAGGAGCGTATGACGTCGGTTTTCGGCCTCCAACTGAGGTGCCAACTCCTGTAACCGGGCGATGAACTCGGTTCGATTGACCAGGCCCGTGAGAGAATCGTGACTTGCCTGGTACACGATGGTATCGGACATCTTCTTCAGATCGGTCAGGTCGCGAAAGGCAATGGTCAGCCCTTCGAAGCGCGCGTTGCTGCGAATTCCGGCAACCGTTCCGTCTACGTGCACCTGTGCTCCCTGCCGGTTCTTGAGAAAGGCGTTGTCGAAGAACAACGGTCCCTCCGCGGCACCGTCCCGCCGATCGTCCGGGACATTGCCGGTGACGTCCATGCGGAGCTCCGAGTTGTTGTCGTAAATCTGAAAGACGTCCGACAAGGGGAGGTCCCGTGCCTGCTCTTCCTTCCAGCCGGTCAACTCTTCGGCCACGGGATTCATGAACTGTATGCAGTTGTTGTCATCGGTAGCGATAATCGCATCCCCGACGCTATGGAGGATACCGGAGAACCACCGCTCCTGACTCCGAAGTTTCTTGTGAATCGCGCTCTTGTAGAGGGCGATGTCTATGGTGGTGTACAGCTCCCGTTCCTTGAACGGCTTGAGCACGTAGCCGTAGGGCTCGGCCTCCTTCGCCCTGGAAAGGGTATCCTCATCGGCAAAGGCGGTGAGAAACACCACCGGAATTTCCAGCTCCTGCTTGACGATCTCGGCGGCATCGATGCCGTCTATGTCACCGCCGAGCATGATGTCCATCAGGATGATGTCCGGGTGATGCGTTCGGGCATGATCGACGGCGTCATTTCCGGTGGCGGCTATACCGATAACCTGGTAGCCGAACTTCTCGAGACGCCGCTGGAGATCCAGGGAGATGATCTTTTCGTCTTCGACGATGAGAATACGCTCGTTTTGCATCGATGCGCCGGCTTATCCGACTCGCCTCCTACCGCGCCTACGTTATAATAGAATAACCGGCACCCCGGTGCGCGTCAACGGCAAAATTAGAGTTTAAGGACTTTTTTCAACTTCGCCGGCTCGTTCCGGAACGGCGACCCCTTTCCTTCGAGGAAGTGATACTTCTCAAGCAGGTGGAGGGACAGCTCCGAGAACAGGATCTTCTCACCCGTGGGGACGCCGCCGGGAGCTGACTCGACTTCACAGTTCACCTTGCGGAAGATCCCGTCCTCGAAGGGCGAGGCGAGGAAGCCCCGCGCCTCGCTTACACGAACGATCCAGGTATCGTCCACGGTCACGGGCTCCTCCAGCCCTTTGCGCCCCTGATCCATGAGATAGCGCATGCGAGCCGCAACGTCCTCGAACGTCAATCCTTGCCGGGTCATCTCTTGCTCATCCGCGGCGATGATGTCCACGAGCGGTCGCTCGTCATCGCCGAGAAACCCGTCCTGGGTGATCTCGCCGGGCTGCATGTTTGCCTGCGCCTTCGTATACTCCGGAGACATCTTCATAATTCGTTCCCTCGCCGTTACGCGAATTTGTCGAAATAGATCCGTTCCTCTTCCATATTATTTGCCCGCATGACCTCCATACAAGCGTCGAGCATTCCCGGACTACCGCAGAGGTAGCCCTCCTTCTGCTCCTCGGTAGGTATCGTCGTTTTAAGATACTCATCGAGGACGTCGGTGATGAGGCCGGTGGGACCCCGCCATTCGGTCTCCTCCTCCGGCTCGGAGAGGGCCGGCACGAAGTGGAAGCGCTCATAGGTCTCGTCGAGCTCCCACAGCCAATCCAGGTAGAACATGTCCTTGGAAGTCCGTGCGCCGAAGAAATACCAGATGTCACGCTGGTCCATGAGGTCCCGTTCGATGCGGTCTCGGAAGATAGCCTTGAAGGGCGCCATGCCGGAGCCGCCGGCGACGCAGATCATGGTCGCATCCGTTTCGCGCACGTAGAACTCGCCGAACGGTCCGATGATTTTGACCTTTTCGCCTTCACGCATCTGCTCGTGCACGTAGGTGGTCACGATACCCCCCGGCACCAATCGCACGAGAAACTCCAAGTGCTTCTTATCGCTCGGATTGGAGGCCATGGAGTAGGCACGGGCGGTCGGCTCTTTGACCTTCCCGTACGGCGGTACCGTGATTTGCGCGTATTGTCCGGCCTGATAGGTGACCTCGTAGCCTTCGAGGAGACCGACGTGAACTTCCTTGATATCGTGCGTAACGTCCCGGATGGTCTCCACGTAGCCTTCCATCTCCTGAATGTTGAAGAGGTATTCGGGTATCTCGATTTCGATGTCCTGTTTGACCTTGACCTGGCAAGAGACGCGGACGTTCTCCTCGATCTGCTGTTGGTCGAGATAGGGCAGCTCCGTCGGCATGTGGGGCCCAATGTCGTTTTTGACTTTGACCTTGCACTCGCCGCAGCTCCCGCGACCCCCACAGGCGGAGGGCACGAAGATGCCCTGCTCGGCGAGGGTTACCAGGAGATTCCCGCCGCCTTTGACGGTGAGCTCCTTGGTTCCCTCATTGACGTTGATGGCGACGTCCCCGTAGTTGTTGACGATCTTGTCGGTCACGGAGACCAGGAACGCCAGCCCGGCGCTGATCCCCGATATGGCGAGTGGTGCTACGAAATAGCTCACGCTTCCCTCCTTCTGTTCTTACTGAACGGCCAGCATGCCCGAGAAACCAATGAAGGCGATTGCCATAAAGCCGATGGTAATCATCGTAAGGCCCGCCCCCTGGAGCCCTGCGGGTACCGGCGCCTTCTCGGTCTTCTTGCGGATGGCTGCGAGGGCCATGATGGCAAGCCACCAGCCGAGGCCCGAACCCAGCCCGTATACCACCGACTCGATGAAGGTGTACTCGCGAATGTGCACGAACAGCGACACCCCGAGAATTGCGCAGTTCACCGTTATGAGCGGCAGGAAGATGCCGAGCGACATATACAGCGACTGTGAGGCGCGGTCGATGAACATCTCGAGCATCTGAACCATCCCGGCGATCACGATGATAAAGATGATATAGCGCAAGTACACCAGACCGAGCGGTTCGAGAACCAGGTTCAAAATGAGCCAGTTCACCGCGGCCGTGACGGTCAGCACGACGACTACCGCCATGCCGAGACCGTTGGAGGATTTCATATCCTTGGATATCGAGATGAACGAGCACATCCCGAGGAAGTTCGCCAGCAGTATGTTGCTTGTGAATACCGACGCAAAAAACAGCGAAAAAGGATTCAGCGTAAATGTCATGAGGCCGGCTCTCCTTGTCGCATCATAATGTTCTTACCGATCCAGATGATGATGCCGAGCAGGAAGAACGCACTCGGCGGCATCACCATGATGATCCACGGTACGAAGCCCTCGGGCATGACCTGGAAGCCGAACAGCGCACCGAATCCGAGAAGCTCCCGGAACAGTGCCACCGTCATCAGCACGCCCATGTAACCGGCAGCGGAGGTGACGCCGTCCCACATGGACAGCAGCGGCCCGTTGGACTGGGCAAAGGCCTCGGCACGGCCCATGATGATGCAGTTCGTGATGATGAGTCCCACGTAGGGGCCGAGCTCTTCACTGATCGCCGGAAGATACGCCTTTAGCACCAGATCCACGATGATCACGTAGAAGGCAATGATCAGGGTCTGCACCATCATCCGCACTTTCCGGGGCATGAAGCCTTTTAGAAGCGACACCGTCAGGTTGGTCATACCCATGGTGAAAATGACTCCGGCGGACATGATCACCGTGTTGAGCAGCAGGTTCGTGACCGCCAGAGCGGAACATATGCCGAGCACCTGCATGAATATGGGGTTGTTCGTCCAGAGGTTGCCTTTGACGATACCTCCGACGGTCTTCGCTTGTGCTACATCGCTCATGCATTCCCTCCTACAAGAGACTGCAGTCGTTCGATTTCCTTGTTGATGATTCTCTCCATGGATTCCGTGGTTCGCGTGGCGCCGGTGATACCGTCTACCTCCGCATTGTCGTAATCGGTGTCACCGTCACCGGCGGCAAATGCGATCCCTTCGGAGCCGATACGCTCACCGGCGAACTGCTCCTGGAACCAGCCCTCGGTTATGCGGCCGCCGAGGCCGGGAGTCTCATTATGGTCGATGATCTCGAGGCCGGTAGTGCGGCTCACGTCGCCGTTCACGCCGAGTACGCCTTCGATCGTTCCCCAGAGGGCGCTGCCGGCGAATTCCTTGGCAAATGCCGTCTCCCCGTCGACGGTCGAGCGAAAGACGGTCGTCTCGTCACGCTCGAGCCGTTCCACCTCTTCGAAACGGCTGAGGACCTCCTCATCGCTGAGCCCCTCCACGCTGAGCGCCGAGAGAATGGCCCGTTTCCGCTCCACTTCCTCGTTGAGCTCCACCCGTTCTTGAGTGGCTTCGTTCGTGAGGGACAGAAGGAAAACGAAGGCGAATGCCACGATAAACATGAATACCATGCTGTAGATCGTACTTTGCTTGTTCATGCCGTCGCCTCCTTGGACTTCTCACCGCCCTTCGCGGCGGGTTTCGGCTTGGCCTGCTTTTTCTTTTTCTTCGGGACGAGCTCGTCGATAAGGGAGGCGAAGACATTCCCGATGATCACGCCGAAGCTCGTGCCCTCGGGAAAGCCCCCGAAAGCGCGGATCAGCATGGAGACCACGCCGATGATGGTTCCATAGATGATCTGGGAGAGGTTCTTGTTAGGTGCCGACACCGGGTCGGTGGCCATGAAGACCGACACGTAGAGAATGCTTCCGGACATCAGCCCCACGTGGGGCGGCATGTCCTCGGTCAATCCGGTGAGATCGAAGATGGTGAGCATGACGCCGGCGCTCACCAGCGTGGAGACGATGAGCCGCCACTGCGCCGTCTTGGTATAGATCAGGTATACCGCCGCGGCCGCTATGAGAATGACCGAGCTCTCCCCGAGAGAACCGGGGCGCAGGCCGATGAGCATGTCGATCAGCCCCGGCGTGGCGACGTCCGGATCGGCGATGGTGGCCAGAGGAGTAGCGGCGGTGAGGGCGTCGACTCCTGCCTGCCCGGCGGTGCCGAACATGCCCGGTACCATCCAGGCGTTGGCCAAGACGGTCGGGAAGGTGATGTAAATGAAAAGCCTCCCGGTTATGGCCGGGTTGAAAATGTTGCGGCCGAATCCGCCGTATACCTCCTTGCCGATCGCTACCGCAAAGACGATCCCGATCGCCGCGACCCACAACGGCGTGGCCGGAGGGAGCGCCAGCAAGTAGATCCCCGAGGTCACCAGCACGGCTTCACTGACCTTCTTTTTCCGTTTCCTCTCGAATGCCCATTCGGTGAGAATGCCGAGGGGGAAGACCACGAGAGTCAGCGCGAGCACCCGCCATCCGTAGAGGTAAATGGAAAACAGGTAGATCGGCGCGAGCGAGTAGAGCACTCGCCGCATGATCTGTTGCTTCTGGAACAGCTTCTGAGCCACAATACCTCCTCGTCAATTGCCCAATCTATACCTACGTAATAGATACAGATTTATCTCTTCATTACCTTAGTATATCAATTAGCTATTCTGCCGTCTACGCCGGTCCGTTTTGTTCACCTTTGCTTCGCCCCCGGAGTCTCGTACGAAAGCTTATTATACGCGTCAACTCATAGCGCGTCAAAAGCGGTGGATTCGGAGAAGACATCGGACGCGGCTATTCACCATCGACCCGTCCTGCGGCTATGATGATGGACGAAAGGAGAGAGAAAAATGCCGGAAGAATTTGATTACGATTTAGTAGTGATCGGCTCGGGCCCCGGGGGCTACGTTTCGGCGATCAGGGCTCGGCAGCTCGGAATGACTGCAGCGGTTATCGAGCGAGACAAGCCGGGAGGGGTATGCCTCAATATCGGATGTATCCCCTCGAAGGCGCTGATTCATCAGGCGGAGATCTTTCGTCACGCCGCGGATCTCGAACACCTGGGCCTCTCCGTAGACCGCTCCGGTTTTGACTACAAACAGGTTTTCAAGAAGTCCCGTGCCGCGGCGCAGCGCCTTTCAAAGGGAGTGCAGGCGTTACTGAAGAAAAACGGCGTCGATTATATCGAAGGTGACGCCAAGCTCGCCGGTGCACACGAGGTCGTCGTAAGCGAGGAGCGCACGGTGAGCGGCGCTCACCTGCTGCTCGCCACCGGCTCTCGACCGAAAACGGTACCGGGCTTTGATTTCGACGGTCGGCAGGTGATTTCCTCCGACGGAGCGTTGATGCTTCAGAAACTCCCGGCGTCGCTTCTGATTCTCGGGGCGGGGTACATCGGCATGGAGTTCGCCCACGTGATGAACTCCTTCGGCGTCGAGGTCACCGTGGTGGAGATGCTGGATCAGATCTTGCCCAACTCGGATGCCGAGGCGGTGGCCGTTCTGCACCGGGAATTCAAGCGGCGCGGGATCAAGATGCTTACCGGAATGAAGGCGTCGGACATGCAGAAGGGCAAGGGCGGCGTCTCGATCACCGCGACGGACAAAGACGGCGCATCACAGAGGCTGGAAGCCGAGATGCTGCTCGTTGCGGTGGGAAGGGCTCCCAATACGGGGGAGCTCGGCCTGGAGAAGGTCGGCATCGAGATGAATCGCGGTTTCGTGAGCACCGGAGACTACTACAGGACCTCCGTGGAGGGTGTATACGCAATCGGCGATATCATCGAGTCACCTCAGCTTGCCCACGTGGCCATGAAGGAAGGGGAGATAGCGGTAGAGCACATGGCCGGCAAGGCCGTGGAGACTCGGCTTCCCTCCGATGTGATTCCCGGAGCGATCTACACGGAACCTCAACTTGCGAGCTTCGGCCCCACCGAAGAGCAGCTCGAGGCCGAGGGTGCCACCTATGAGAAGGCCGTGTTCCCCTATCGGGGCGCGGGCAAGGCGGTGGCCACCGAGCAACCTGAGGGGCTGGTGAAGATCCTCTATAATCCCGACACGCAAGAGATCCGAGCGGCCCACGTGGCCGGGGCCGATGCCACTGAGTTGATTCACGAGCTTCTGCTCGGAAAGCGCAGCGAGCTGCTGCCGCACGACATCGCAACCATGGTCCACGCCCATCCGACGCTTTCAGAGGCGGTAATGGAAGCCGCGCGCGGGGTGGAGGGGTGGATTATCCACGCCTGAGAATGTCCGAATGAGCCCGCGGACCGGCGCCGACGCGCGCCGGTCTTTATTAGTGGGCTCGAATGTAGTAGGTTCACTGACGGATGGAAACGAGCAGAGCGCAGACGACGTTTCTCTTTATCCTTACCGTCCTGGCGGTGGCCGGAGTGCTGCACGTGGCGGGTGAGGTGTTCGTGCCCCTGGTTATCGCGGTACTCCTGTCCTTCGTATTCTCCCCGATCGTGCGCTTTCTGACCAAGTACCGAGTGCCCAGGATTATCTCCATCCTATTCGTGCTGTTCATCTTCCTCGCCTTCAGCTTTCTCGTTGGGCTGGTTCTGTATTCCAGTGTTCAGTCCCTGCTGCGGCAGTTTCCCTCGTATCAGGAGCGGCTGACTACGCTCCTGTACGACCTCATCGTCTATTTCGACCTCCCGGAGGATATCCAGGGGGAGCTGCAGATAAACAGGCGGATCGGCCAGCTCCTCGTTTCGATATCCGGCAACTTCATGTCCTTCGCTCGGGGACTCGTCCTGGTGATCATTTTTCTTCTCTTCGTCCTGCTGGAGCAGCCGTATTTGCATCGCAAGCTCACCGTGGCGCTTCAGGATCGGGCGACGAAGAAGATTACGATCATGCTTGCCCACATTAACGCGCAGATCGGCCGTTACCTTGCGGTGAAGATTCTGGTGAGCTTCCTCACCGCCGCGATCGTCTTCGTGGCGTTTTCCATTATCGGGGTGGATTTTCCCTTCATCTGGGGCGTGCTGACATTCCTGTTCAATTTCATCCCGAGTATCGGTTCCATTGCGATCACGGTGCTGAGCGGCGTGTTCGTGGTGGTACAGTTCGTTCCGGAGGTGAATCCGATCGTTGCCGCGATTCTGTCGATGGTAGTGCCGCAGGTGATCATCGGCAACGTGCTCGACCCGCAACTGGTGGGCGAGCGGCTCAACCTGAGCCCGGTTGTGATTCTGCTGTCCCTCCTGGTCTGGGGCTGGATCTGGGGAGTTATCGGAATGTTCCTTGCCGTCCCGATCACCGGAGCCATTCGCATAACGCTTGAGAACGTGCCCGGAGTTCGACCCGTCGGGATACTAATGGGCACCGGCAGTCGCAAACGCCGTAAGGGCCGCTCGAATCCGGGCGAGACCGATACCGACCGACGTAAGGAGTAGCACGACATGGAGAGTCGCCGTATTTTGACCGGGGACCGCCCGACGGGCCGGCTGCACCTCGGCCACTACGTGGGGTCCATCCAGAACCGAGTGGAGCTGCAGAAGGAGTACGAGTGTTTCTTTCTTATCGCCGATCTTCACATGCTCACCACTCGGCCTGACAAGGAGGACATCGAGGACATCACCGAGCATGCCCGTGAGATGGTTACGGACTATCTCGCCTGCGGAATCGATCCGTCCCGATCGACGATCTATTTGCAGTCCGCCGTTCACGAAACCTACGAGCTGAATCTGCTCTTCGAGATGCTGGTGACGGTGCCCCGGTTGCAGCGCCTGCCGTCACTGAAAGAGATGAAGGAGTCGGCAAACCTTCAGGAAATGCCCTTCGGGCTGCTGGGCTATCCGGTGCTGCAGGCGGCGGACATTCTCCTGCCTCGGGCGCATCTCGTGCCGGTTGGAAAGGACAACGAGTCCCATGTCGAGCTTACCCGGGAGATCGCGCGGCGGTTCAACGGGGCCTATGGAGAGGTCTTCCCGATTCCTGATGTCAGGATCGGCTCGGTGCCGACCTTAGTGGGAACCGACGGGCGCGCCAAAATGTCGAAGTCCCTCGGCAATGCGATTCTCCTCTCCGACGAGGAGAAGACGGTGACGAAGAAGGTCATGGGTATGTATACCGATCCCAACAGGGTGCGCGCCGACGTTCCCGGTACGGTGGAAGGCAATCCCGTGTTTATGTACCACGATACCTTCAACCCGAACACCGCGGAGGTCGAGGATCTCAAACAGCGCTATCGTACGGGCAATGTGGGTGACGTGGAGGTCAAGCAGAAGCTCGCGGCGGCGTTGAACGCCTTTCTCGACCCCATCCGTGAGAAGCGCGCGGAGATTGTTAGCCGCAAGGGCTTCGTGGACGAGGTCATCTATGAGGGCACTCTGCACACCAGAGAGGTTGCTCGGGAAACCCTGCTCGCGGCGAAAAAGGCCATGGGGCTAACGGGGGTGTGGAACAAGATCTCTCGCAAAGCCGAAGAAGCGAGAAAGCGCCGGGGAGAGGGCTGAGGAGTCTCTCACCTGCCGATTCCTCATGGACACGCGGAAGTTTCGCCGCCTCATCTACGATTACTACGAGCTCTATGGCCGGCCGATGCCGTGGCGCAGCACGCGTGACCCGTACCGTATCTTCGTTTCGGAAATCATGCTCCAGCAGACCCAGGTGCCGCGGGTTATGGAGAAGTACCCCGTTTTCATCGAGCGGTTTCCGGACTTTCATACCCTCGCAGGGGCGGAGTTACGAGAGGTCCTGGTCGCGTGGCAGGGGCTCGGATACAATCGGCGTGCGAAGCACCTGCGAGAATCGGCGATCCGCGTCGTCTCGGATTACCGCGGCGTATTACCCTCGGACACTGCGGAGCTGGTCGCCCTGCCGGGTGTCGGTTCGAACACGGCCGGATCGGTGGCGGCCTTCGCCTACGACGTTCCGGCGGTGTTCATAGAGACGAATATCCGTCGCGTGTTCATTCATTTCTTCTTTCCCGAGCGGGAGGAGGTGAGTGACCGCGAGATCCTGCCCCTGGTAGAGCGAACGCTGCCCCGCGAGGATCCGCGCAGGTGGTACTACGCCCTCATGGACTACGGCGCCATGCTTGCGACGTGGTTCCCCAACCCGAACCGCCGAAGCGCGCATTACACGCGTCAGTCGCCTTTCGAGAACTCCGACCGCCAGATTCGCGGCAGGCTCCTGCGTGCGCTGTCGGAGCGCGAGAGGATGCCGATCGCAGAGCTCGAACAGGTGCTCGGCGTGTCCGCCTCGCGGGCCCGGGCGGTGGCCGAGCGGCTTGAGAGCGAGGGTTTCATCATAGCCGATGGAGGAACTCTCCGCATCCGCTGACGACCGGCGCCGCTGCGGGCCGCCGCTACCGATGCCCGCCGTCGCTGGGGCCCAGCGCCACCGATGCCCGCCGTCGCTGAGGCCCGCCGCTAACGAGCGCCGTCCTCCGCCGTCCGGCGGACCGCCCGCTCGTCGGCT
>JBKHEN010000040.1:0-20303 GCA_046540795.1 Spirochaetaceae bacterium
CGATGCATCGATTGCGCGATGCGAATCGTCGAATGAGCGCCGAGGCGCACAGAAGGAGCGTGGCCATATCCGCCGCGGCTACCTTCGAAGGGCGAAACGCCGGATGCGACGTCTTAGATCCTCAGTGTGTGCCGCGACGAACAACCCCATGTAGGCGCTTGCGATAAGCCCGAAGCTCACCGCAAGGGCGGCGTCGACGTTGGTGTCGGAAATTGCACGCAGTGACGAGAGCACCTCGCTCGAGGGAAGGGTAAGCATGCCGAAGAGAATGAATGCGCCGCTTGCGAACCACTTACCGTAATGCTCCCCGAAAGACACGGCCGGGGGCTCTACCGTGGACCGACTCGCGTGGGCATGAACTGCCCGCATGACTTGTTCGGTGAGCTCCTGCTCCGCCGCCTCGGCCTCTTCCCGTGCGCCTGCGAAGACCGCCGGCGGGGGCGTGCGCAACTCCCGCAGAACGTGACGGAGACTCCGGTATTCCTCCCGACAGCGAGGGCACTGCTCGAGGTGCCTCCGCGTCGCCGCATCGGGCTCCTGGTTAGCGTCGAGGGCAAGGATGTTTTCGACGGCATGTTTACACGTCATGGTATCTCTCCGCCGGGCTTTCCGACAGCCGCTTTCGGAGACGTTTCTTGGCCCGGAAAATGTGTGATTTTACGGTATTCGTCTTCAGTCCGGTAATCTCGGCGACCTCCGCGTAGGTAAGGTCGAAAAAGAAGAACAGGTCCACGCAGGCGGCCACCGGCGCGGGAAGCCCGGCTACGGCCCTGCGCAGCTCCTCGGAGGCTATCGAGCGCAACGCGCACTCTTCCGGGCCCGGGCGGGGGTCCGGCACGTCGTGCTCTTCGGGGATCGATTGGGGGCTCCGCCGCCCGACGCAATCCATACCGTAATTGTAAGCAATCCGCATGAGCCACGAGTAGAAGCGTCCCCGGCGACGGAACTGTGACAGCCCGAGATAGGCCTTGAGGAAGACCTCCTGAACGTAATCCTGGATGTCTTCGGCCACCTTGTGAAACCGGCGGCCAAGGCGAAACACGTGTCGCTCGTAGCGCTCGACGATCGTGCGGTATGCATCGACGTCGCCCGCAAGCACGCGCTCCACCACGGCGAGGTCGCTGCACTCGGAGCGAGGGCACCCTGCGGCGTTCACCAGTAGCGGCACCTCCTGAGAATCTCACGTCCCCGTGCGTCGGCGAATTCGGTAGAACAGTAGAAGACCCACGCCGACTGCAAGGGGAATCAACCCCCCGAGCAACGCGTAGGAAATCTCCTCCACGAGCAGGTAGAATATCGTAAGGGCCGCTCCCACCGTGGTTGCAAGTAGCCCCGTGAGAAGCGAGAAGCCGTCGAGATCCAGCTCGGATTGTGGAGTGATTCCCTGCTCTATCAGCTTCAGCTTGCGCTTGTGATTCCACAGTAGATAGAAAAACGCAATCGCTGCGCCGGCGATGATCCCCACGATCGGAATCACGGTGATGAGCACCTGTGCGGCGGTGGATACCGTTTCGTCCATATCGGCTCCTGTGTTCCCTCACTTCTCAATCCATTGTAGCAGCGATGGCGGTCTCCCGATAGCGGGTCTCGCGTTTCACACCTTCATGCCGGGACGCGCGTTGGGTCCGCCGCGGGGAAGCTTCGCGGAACGAGCGACGGGTCACGGTCATGTAGTGGTGGCCCTGTATGGCGCTGGTGAAGATGCGTACGATTTGATCCGGTCGACGGAGCAGTGCCCGAGCGATGAATGCCAGGTAATAGTGACCGTAGCGGGAGCACGTCTGGCGTACGAGGGAGCGCAGCGCGGTTGCCGCGTCACGACGTTTAATCCTCGGCCGTCGGCTGCGATGTTCCCGTCGGACGGAGCGCGGTAGCTGGTCGAGCAGCCGAAGACACCGGTTAAAGTACCGCCGCGGTGAATATATCGTTTCGAGAACCCGTCGGTATCCACGGGCGATGTCTTCCTCGGAAAGCAGCGGCCTGAAATTCATGGCGCCGGTCGAGAAGTTATTGCCGTTGGAGCCGGCGTAGAGGCGCCCCTCTCGGATAAGACGCTCGTATAGCCTGGTATTCGGGAGGGCCGTGAGGAGACCGACCATAGCCGTGGGAACAGCGAGCTCTTCGATGAATTCGATTTGCCGCTCGAATACGTCCGGCGGATCGCTGTCGAATCCAATGATGAATCCCCCCGTGACTTCGATCCCCCTGCGCTGGATGGTGCGTACGCTCTCGATCATGTCCCGCCTGCGGTTCTGTTGCTTGCCCGCGGCTTCGAGGGACTCGTCGACGGGGCTCTCGAGCCCGACGAAGGCCATGGTAAAACCCGCTTCCACCATAAGGTCGAGAAGCTCTCGATCGTAGGCGAGATCGATGCTTGCTTCGGTGGAAAAGCTGAAAGGGTGGTCATAGCGGCGTTGCCAGGCGATAAGATGTCGCAGAAGTTCCTTCGTGCGTTTGTGGTTGCCGATGAAGTTGTCGTCGACCACGAATACCGCACCCCGGAACCCCGCCCAATATGCTGCGTCGAGCTCGGCGATGAACCGCTGTGGAGGCTTGGTGCGAACCTTGTGGCCGAATAGCCGCACGATATCGCAGAACTCGCAGTCGAAGGGACAGCCTCGGGAAAACTGGATCGGTATCATGTGGTATTTCTGCAAGTCGAGCAGATCGAAGCGGGGCAGGGGCGTGCATGAGAGATCAGGCTTGTCGTCCGATCGGTACACCGCTTTGGGGTTGCCGGACGCGTAGTCCTTAAGAAACTCGGCAAACGAAATCTCACCTTCCCCGAGAATGAAGTGATCCACCCCCTTGATCTCTTTACTGCATGAGGTGGCATAGGGCCCCCCTGCGGCAACGGGGACCCCGAGGGCCCGGCAACGTTCGATAACCGTTTCCATAGACTCCTTCTGCACGATCATTGCCGAGATCAGCACGAGATCGGCTTCGGCAATGTCGGTGTCCCGCAACGGCTCGACGTTCATGTCGACAATGCGACACTCGTACTCCGGGGGTACCATGCTTGCCACCGTGGAGAGCCCGAGAGGAGGCATGAGAGCCGGTTTCCCGACCATCCCCAGAGCGTAGCGGAAGCTCCAGTAGGTGTCGGGAATCTCGGGATAGATCATGAGAAATTCGGTTTTTCTGCGCATCCGTGGCCTCGCTTGTCTATCTGGTGATCGTTACCCCAACAGACGGTGGACGAGGCCGGAAAGTTGCAGCCGAAGGGGAAGAAAATTCGGATTCCGTGTCGGCGCCGGCACCGCCGCCCTGCATCCGGCGGTGCCGGCGCGCTCACTCTCCCCGGGGGAACCGATTGCGCTCCTCTACGACGTTCAGGTCCATGTGGTTTCGCATGTAACGGTCGGAGGCGTCCGCCATCGGCTGGAAATCCCACGGCGTGTAACGGCCCTCCCGCAGCGCTTGGTAGACCGTAAGGCGGCGCTGTTGACTGGCCCGGACTTCGGCATCGAAGCGGTGCAAATCCCATTGCTCTCCGGCCCGACGCGCGAAGTCCCGGTAGACATCGGCATAGCGCTCGTCGCCGGCAAGGTTGTGCAATTCGGCCGGATCCGCCTCGAGGTCGTAGAGCTGATCCGGGTCGAGCTCGCAGCGAATAAACTTCCACCGTCCTTGCCGGATAGCCACCACCGGCGCATAGCTCGCCTCGGCGGCGTACTCCATGTAGACCGGTTCCTCGCGCCGCTCGCCGCGGGTGAGCGGCAGGAGGCTCCCGCCGTCGCACCACGGTGCCACCCGTGCCGCATCGATACCCGCAAGGTCGGTCAGCGTCGGCGCGAGGTCGATAAGCGAAACCGGATCACTCACCTGCCGTGGGCTTACTCCCGGAACATGCAGAAGAAGGGGAACCCGAGCGGATCCCTCGAGCGGCGACATCTTGAACCACAACCCCCGCTCGCCGAGCATGTCGCCGTGGTCCGACAGGAACAGGACAACGGTGTTCTCCTCCTGCCGCGTGCGGCGGAGCACGTCGAGTACCGATCCGATCTGCTCATCGAGGTAGGATACGTTGGCGAAATACGCCCGTCGTGACCGGCGGATGTCCTCCTCGGTGATGGTGAATCGATCCCGATCGTTGGCGTCGAGGATGCGCTGCGAGTGCGGGTCAAGTTCTTCCCGCTCCATTTCCGGGACCTCGGGCATGAGGTGCTCGCAGTCTTCGTAGAGGTCCCAGAAGCGCTTGCGTGCTACGTAGGGATCGTGAGGATGGGTGAAGCTTACCGTAAGCATCCATGGCCGGGGGTCCGCGCCCCGAGAAAGCTCGTAGACCTTGGCCCGGGCGTGATGGGCTACTTCGTCGTCGAATTCCAGTTGATTCGAGATTTCCGCGACCCCCGCGCCGATCACCGACCCCATGTTGTGGTACCACCAGTCGGCCCGCTCGCCGGGAGCGCGATAGTCCGGCGTCCAGCCGAAGTCGGCGGGATAGACGTCGGTCGTGAGTCGTTGTTCGAATCCGTGGAGCTGATCCGGGCCGGCGAAGTGCATCTTCCCCGATAGGCAGGTCTGATAGCCCGCTGCGCGCAGATGATGCGCGAAGGTCGGTGTGTCGGCGCGCATCTCGGCGGCGTTGTCATATACGCCGGTGCGGCTGGGAAGCTGTCCGGACATGAAGCTCGCACGCGCGGGGGCGCACAGCGGTGAAGGCGTGTAGCAGTTCGAAAACCGCACCGAGCGCTCGGCGAGGGAGCGAAGGTTCGGTGTATGAAGCCACTCAGGCGGACGGCCGTCAGGAAACAGCGTGCCGGTGAGCTGATCCACCATAAAAGCGAGAACGTTGGGTTGTGCCATGAGCCCGACTGTAACAGGGTGAGGTAGGGAGGAAAAGCCGCGCGGCCGCGCCGGGCGAGTGCGCCGTCTGCACGCTCGGATCATTTAGTGTTATATTGAACGTTCCCATGGCACGGACATACGACGACAAGAAAGTCATCTATACGATGAACCGGGTAACGAAGGTTCAGGGTACCCGGACCATCCTCGAGGACGTGAGCCTCTCCTACTTCTACGGCGCCAAGATCGGCGTGATCGGGCTGAACGGCTCGGGCAAATCCACGCTTATGCGGATTCTCGCCGGTGAGGACGACGATTTCACCGGCGAGATTTCGGTGTCCCCGGGCTATTCCGTCGGCTATCTGGCGCAGGAGCCGAAGCTCGAACCCGGCAAGACCGTCAAGGAGACGGTAGCCGAGGGCGTGCAGGAGATCGTGGACCTGCTTGCGGAGTTCGAGAAGGTCAGTGAGGCCTACGGTGATCCCGACGCGGACTATGAGCAGCTGGCCGAGCGTCAGGGGGAGATCCAGGAGCGGATCGACGCCCTTGACGGTTGGGACCTCGATGCGCGCTTGGAAATGGCGATGGACGCTTTGCGGTGTCCTCCCGGCGATACCGCGGTCGACGTGCTCTCCGGCGGCGAACGGCGACGGGTGGCGCTGGTACGGCTTCTGCTCAGGCAGCCTGATATTCTCCTCCTGGATGAGCCTACCAACCATCTCGACGCTGAGTCAGTGGCCTGGCTGGAGAGGCACCTGCGTGAGTACTCGGGCACGGTCATTGCGGTGACGCATGACCGGTATTTCCTGGATAACATCGCAGGCTGGATCCTCGAGCTCGACCGCGGACGGGGCATTCCCTGGAAAGGGAATTACTCCTCCTGGCTCGAGCAGAAGCGCCAACAACTGGCGCAGGAGGAGAAGGCGGAGAGTCGCCGCCGCAAGACTCTGGAGCGCGAGCTGGAATGGATTCACATGACCCCGAAAGCCCGCCACGCAAAGAGCAAAGAACACATCAAGCGCTACAACGAGCTGCTCGCGCAGGGAAGTGGAGCCCGGCAGAAGACCGCCGACCTCACGATACCCCCGGGGCCGCGGCTCGGCGATCTGGTAATCGAGGCGGAGGATCTCACCAAGGCCTACGGTGATCGGCTATTGTTTCAGAACTTTGATTTCCAGGTTCCTCCGGGCGCGGTAGTCGGTATCGTCGGGCCCAACGGTGCCGGGAAGACGACGTTGTTCCGACTCATCGCGGGAGAGGAGGAGCCCACCGACGGCAGTCTTCGCGTCGGTGATACCGTGCGGCTTGCGTGGGCGGACCAAATGCGGGACAGCCTCGACGGCAACAAGACGGTGTGGCAGCAGCTCTCAGGCGGCCATGACATCATCCGCCTCGGTGGCGAGGACGGGATGGGCGGCCGGGAGGTGAACTCTCGTGCCTTCTGCACGTGGTTCAGCTTCTACGGCGCGGATCAGCAGAAACGTGTGGCAGACCTCTCCGGCGGCGAGCGAAACCGCCTCAATCTGGCAATGATGATCAAAAAGGGCGGCAACGTACTCCTTCTCGATGAGCCGACGAATGATCTCGACGTGAACACCCTCCGCGCCCTGGAAGAGGCAATCGAGGAGTTCGCCGGCTGCGTTATGGTCATCAGCCACGACCGGTGGTTTCTCGACCGGGTGAGCACCCACCTCATTGCCTTCGAGGAGGACGGGGCGTTCTGGTACGACGGGAATTGGAGCGAATACGCCGAGCACCGGCGCGAGAGGTACGGCGAGCGGGCGGATCGCCCCCATCGCTTCGTCCATCGCAGTCTGACTCGCTGAGCCGCCAACGACGCAGAGAATTCGCAGGGAACTCGCTGTGCTCGACGGGTAATCGGCCGCCGGACGCACCACACAGGCCGAGGTTTGTGGCCAAAATTGTTAGTAGAGTCAAACACTGTTATTGACACCACAAGCATCCGCAGCTAAAATACCTGATTATGAAAGTCAAGAATTATATCTGCTATGCCTCCGCGGTGGCTTGTGTATTGTTGGTTGTGGTGACGCCCTCCGCGTTCGCCGCCGGTCAAGGGGAAACCGCCGAGGAGATCACGCTGTATTCCGGTCGCGGCGAGAGTCTCGTCGCGCCGCTTATCGAGCGCTTCGAGGAGGAGACCGGCATCGCGGTGGACGTTCGTTACGGCGACACTGCGGAGCTTGCGGTGCTCATGCAGGAAGAGGGTGATGCCTCCCCCGCCGACGTGTACTGGGCACAGGACGGCGGAGCCCTCGGTGGCGTTGCCCGGGCCGGCTTGTTCACGCGGCTTCCCGAAGATATCGCAGGTGAACTGCCTGCGATCTTCACCAACGAGACCGGGGAATGGGTGGCAACGAGCGGACGAGCCCGCGTGCTCGCGTATCATCCCGACCGAGTGAGCTCCGGGGAGATGCCGTCTTCGGTTTTCGATCTCACCGACGACGCCTATGAAGGTCGGGTAGGTTGGGCGCCGACCAACGGATCATTGCAGTCTTTTGTTACGGCAATGCGCGTGATGCACGGCGATGACGCAACTCTGGAGTGGCTCGAGGGACTCCGTGCGTCTGGGGCGAAGACCTACCGGAACAATACTGCAATCGTCGAGGCCATTGCCGCCGGGGAGATCGACATGGGGATCGTCAATCACTACTACCTACTGCGGTTCCTCGATGAGGACCCGGACTATCCGGTGGAGCAGCGATTCTTCGAGGCCGGGGACGTCGGCAATCTTGTCAACGTTGCGGGTGTCGGAATCCTCGAGGCGGCCACGAACCCCGACGGCGCGGAACGGTTCGTCCGGTTTCTGTTGTCACCGGAGGCTCAACAGTACTTTACCGACGAGGTGTTCGAGTATCCGGTGATCCGTGACGTCGAGCAAAATCCGAACCTCGAGTCCTCAGACACATTGCTCGAGGTGAGTCCGCGTTTGGACCTTGATGAACTCGAGGATCTGGACGGCACCCTCGAGCTCCTTCGAGAAGCCGGCGCGCTCTGAGAGCTCCGGGACCTGTGTTGACTAAGGGACGATGGCGGCGTCGATGAGCGGGCTTCGTCTTCAAAGACGTGTGCTCACCCCGGGGGTACCGCCTGCATACCTGCTGGTGGTGCCTGCGGTCGTGGGCGTGGCGATGCTGTTGCCGCCGGCGTACTTGGTGGTCCGAGCGCTGAGCGCGGATGCGGGGGAGCTCGCGGGGCTCCTGGCGCGTCCGCGCACACTGGAGCTTCTCGGTAATACCGTCGCGCTTGCGGCAGCGGTGCTGGGAACAACGACGGCGGTGGCTTTACCGCTTGCGTGGCTCACCGTACGCACCGCGATGCCGTTGCGCCGAACCGTTACCGTAATGGCGGTCCTACCGCTGGCGGTACCGGGGTATGTAGCCGCCTTCGCCCTGCTGAGTGTCGGGGGTGATACAGGCTTGCTTGCCTCCGTGGGACTCCCGGTAGCGCGCCCGAGCGGGCTTGTGGGAGCCACGCTTGCGCTGAGCATCTACTCTTTTCCCTATATGTTTCTCAACATTCGTGCCTCACTTCTCGGCATGGACCCGGCGGTGGAAGAGTCGGCGAGGAGCCTCGGGTACGGCCCGGCACGGGTGTTCGTCTCGGTCATCCTGCCGATGCTCGTCCCCGGGATTGCCGCGGGAGCATTGATCACCGTGCTCTACACGATCGGCGACTTCGGCGCGGTCGCGCTCATGCGCTACGAGGTCTTCAGTTACGTAATCTATACCCAGTACGTGGGGGCATTCGATCGTACCTATGCCTCCGCCCTGGCGCTGGTCCTGCTGCTTCTGGCGGCGGGACCCGTGCTCCTCGAGGCAACTTTCCTGAGCTCCCGGCGTTTCCTCCATGCCGACCAGGTCACCGTGCGCCTGCCTCGGCGAGTAGCGCTCGGGTGGTGGCATCTGGCGGTATGGCCGTTTCTGCTGGTGGTGGCAGCGGGGAGCGTCGGGCTGCCGTTGATCTCGCCGGCATTCGAGATGCTCCGCCATCCGCCGTGGGGACAATTACAGGGGGTGCTCGGCGCCTTCGCCAACAGTGCCCGTGCCGCGGCGCCGGCCGCCGTGGTCGCCACGGCGGTTGCCGTGCCCATTGCCTATGTGCGGGTGCGCTATCCGACTCGAGCGGGCCTCGTGGCCGAGCGGGTGAGTTACATCGGATTTGCGGTGCCGCCCCTGGCACTGGCGCTTTCGCTGGTGTTCTTCTCGCTGCGTGTCATTCCTCCGTTGTACCAACGGCTCCCATTACTGATCGGGGCGTTTGTCCTGAACTTCCTGGCTCTGGCCGTGGGGCCGATACGGAGCACCTTCATGAAGCTTCCGCGCCGCATCGAAGAGGCCGCGCGGACCCTGGGGTACGGACCGGTAGCGGCGTTCTTTGCAGCGGTTCTCCCTGCCGCGCGCGAGGGCCTTCGCGCCTCAGCGCTTCTGGTCCTGGTAATGGCTATGAAGGAGTTGCCGATGACCACATTGCTCGCGCCCACCGGCTTCACCACGCTGAGCACGGCAGTCTTTGCACGTACCTCCGAGGCCCTCTACGCGGAGGCTGCCCCTTATGCCGCGGCGATCGTTCTGTTCTCCTGTCTCTTCGTGGGTCTCATCCTGCGCTACGAATCGGAGGTCACGCCATGAGGCAGTTGGAGCTCCGAGGCATCTCGAAGAGTTTCTCCGCCTCGGATCCGCCGGCGGTCACGGAGGTGAGCTTCGCCGTGGAGCGGGGAGACATATTTGCACTGCTCGGACCGAGTGGCTGCGGTAAGACAACCACCCTCCGCATTATTGCCGGTTTCGAGCGGGCCGACCGGGGGGAGGTTATCCTAGACGCAAGTAGCGTAAACGCGCTGCCCCCGGAACGGCGTCGGGTGGGGCTGGTATTCCAGGACTACGCACTCTTTCCGAATCGCACCGTCCTCGGAAACGTGACGTTTGCCCTTCGCCGTCTCCCGCGCCGGCAACGCAGGGGTCGGGCGATCGGCCTGCTGCAGATTGTGGGCCTCGAGCGTGAGCAAGGTCGGATGCCCGGTGAGTTATCCGGTGGGCAGCAACAGCGAGTGGCCATTGCTCGTGCACTGGCTGCCGAGCCGGAGGTCTTGCTCCTCGACGAGCCGTTTTCCAATCTGGACGCCGCGCTGCGGGATGCGACGCGGCGCGAGGTGCGCTCGCTTCTGAAGAGCACCGGGATCACCACCGTATTCGTTACCCATGATCAGGCGGAGGCTCTCTCCTTTGCGGATCGGGTGGGCGTGATGAACGAGGGGGCGATAGAGCAGATCGGTACCCCGGAGGGGATCTATATGCGGCCGGCGAGCGCCTTCGTTGCGAGCTTCCTTGGTCGAGCCAATCTGTTGCGGGGGCTCGCAAAGGGGGAGGTTGCGGAAACGCCCCTCGGGGTGCTGCCCATAACGCCTGCGACTCAGGGCTCGGTGCTGGTTGCCCTGCGGCCCGAACACATGACGCTCCGTCGTGAGGGGGCGCCGAATGCTACGGTCATCTCCCGGGAGTTCAGGGGACACGACATCACCTATGAAGTGCGAACCGCGTCGGGAGACTATCTGGCCCACACGGAATACGTGAGCGAGTTCGCCCCCGGCGAGGCGGTGCAGCTCTCGGCGCGGGAGCCGGCGGTCGTGCTCGAGCGCGGCGAAGACTGACCGCCGGCGTCGATCAGCGTTTCACCCGGGCGTTTCCTTCCCAGATGCTCCAGATCTGCTCTTCGTCGGCAGGCTGAGCGTAGTCGGTCATGAACGTCACCGCCAGGGCGCCCGAGGCCCAGCCGAACTGCACCCACTTCTCGGGCTCCCAGCCCCGCAGGGCTGCGTGGAGTAATCCGCCGACGAACCCGTCCCCGCCGCCGATGCGGTCGATGACCCCGATCTCCCGAGGCTCGATCACATGCCAGTTGCCGCCCTCGAACATAATCGCCCCCCAGCGGTGGCGATTGGCGTCGACCACCTCCCGGAGGGTCGTGGCAAAGGCGGTGGCGTTGGGGTAGCTCTTTCGCACGCGCTCGATCATGTCCTTGAAGTTATCGATCTTCGCAGCTATGTCCTTGCCACCGGCTTCCGGTCCCGCGAAACCGAGACAGAGCTGAAAGTCCTCTTCGTTCCCGACAAGTATGTCGGAGATTCCGGCAATCTCTTGAAAGATCTCGCCCAGATCCTTCTCTCGGTCCTTCCAAAATGAGGCACGATAGTTGAGGTCGAAGCTGATCCGCGTACCGTGTCGCTTAGCCGCCCTTGCCACCTCCAGGCAGAACCGACCCGTCTCGGGTGAGAGGGCGGCAATCAGCCCCGAAATATGGACGACCGCCACTCCTTCCTTGCCGAAGATGCGCTCGAGGTCGAAGTCTTCGGCACCGAGCGTTCGGCCTACTTCGCCCGCCCGATCGTTGAACACCCGCGGGCCCCGACCGCCGAATCCACGGTCGGCCAGGTTGAACTGATGTCTATAGCCCCAGGGGCCGCCTTGCTCGACCACTTTGGCCTCAACGTCCATGTGGCGGGCGGCGAGGTCGTCGCGAATGAGCCGGGCGATGGGACTGCCCGCGACGAGGGCGGTCAGCACCTTGACCGGCAGCCCCAGGAAGGACGGAATGCTTGCGACATTGGATTCGGCACTCGTCACCTGCAGGCGGAGAGGCTCGTTAACGTGCATAGGATGTGCGTCGTCGGGGGTGAGACGCACGCCCATGCTCGTGGGCACGAGCAGTGCGTAGCGGTAGTTGTCTCTGAGCTTCATATACGGCTCTCCTCTTCTTCTCTTAGGCTTCCCGGCATTGCGGGGCGGATTGTAGCACGAACGACCCCGCGGGTGCAGGGTGCGGGGTGTCCGTGGAGGGTTGCTTACAGTGCCCGGTGGGATGACACCTGATGCCCGTCTACCTCGAATCGCAACATTTCGAGCGCCCGATCGTAACGCTGCAGGAGATCCCCCCGGGTGTTTGCGCCGAGAAATATGTTGGCTATCTCGTAGCTGTAACTGTCCTGGCTTTCGAGCGTGGAGAGTTGCTGACCTTCGGTTACCGCTATCTTGAAGTCGGCATTGGGGAAGGCGTCGCGTACGCTGTCCATGTCCTCCCGGGTCGGTACACGCGTTACGACACCGTCCTCGAAGACCCGGACCATGAAATTCGCCGCGACGCGATAGGGGCCGCTGCGTTCCATCGGGGCGGGCCGTCTGCCGAGGGCGATGTCGATCATCACCTGCTGGTGCGAGTACCCGTGCACCTTCTGGAACATGTCCACGTGGGACTGCGAGATGCGCGGGTTCACTTCGAGCAGATAGATGTGGTCCTGGGTCTGATTGTAGAAAAACTCCATGTTGAATGGCGAGTCGTCCACAGCGAGCTGTGTGATGACCCGGCGTGCAATCTCGATCATGCGGTATTGCACGTCGAGGGGCAGTGAGGAAGGGTATTCATAGCGGGAGAACGATGAACGGTCGGCCTCCCGTACGGTGTCGATCACGCCGTAGCCGATGACCTCGCCTTCGAACACGTACCCTTCGAGGGTGCATTGTCGTCCCGAGAGCATGCTTTCGGCGATAGCCGACTCGCTCATATGCGTGAAGGGCTCCGGCATCCGGTACCGTTCCATCAGGTATTGGAACGGCCGATTCATCTTCTCCAGGCCGTGGCGCATCTGCTCTACGGCAAAGGCGAACTCCCGCTCGTCGTTGACGTGGAAGGCCAGATAGGAGCGGAACGACTTGATCGGCTTCACCCAGAACGGGTAGAGCAGATTCAGCTCGGTGAGGGCCTCGGGATTGTGCGGGTCGAACGCCTGGAACTGTGGGATGTTTTCCACCGCTACTCGTCGTTGCTCGATACGACTCCAGAACTTGTTCTCACACTTCAACACGCTCCGTACCGTGGGCCCGCGCAGACCGAACCGCTGCGCCACGATGGGCAGCAACGTGGAAGCCGGGAAGTCGAAATACGCGACCACTGCATCAGCGGAAACGCCGGCCTTCTTTATGTTGTCGAAGGTGGTGCGAATGATCGCCTCCATGTCGTACTCATCGACATGACGAATATCGGCCAGGTCCAGGGCGGAGTGGAATTCACAGGTTTCCGCCGCCGGTAGATGCTCGAGCCGTTCCATGTTGAAAGGCTCGGTGCCGATGACGAAAACATGTTGTGTGCGTTTCATAAGCTCCTCCTTTTCGAATTACAGCAGGTGCCGAGGTACACGCTCGTCCCAACTCTTGCTGAACACGCGGGTGTCTCCTTCGAAGGCGTCCAGGGTGGCCTGGATGCGGAAGTGGGTCGACGAAGAGGTCAAAAGCGTGCGGGTGTGAGTTTCCGCGGTCCAGTGGCCTTGCTCGAAGCTGCGCACGGCACGTACCTCCGCGCGCAGGGTGTCGTAGCGATTTCTCCGGTAACTGTAGTTCTCGGTTACCTCGCGGTGGAACGTCCATCCGTCACGTTCTAAACGGTATTTTGCGTCATTGTTAATCACCGTGAGACGAGCCTCGTTGTCGGCTAGATTGTGTGTGACGGTCCACTCACGGTGGGGAGGGATCAGGATACTATGCTCCGGAGGATCGGCGCTCTCCGCCGGAGCGAACTCCCGGGGAGTGGGTTGTGCAGGGGTATCCTCCCGCAGAGGCAGTGACAACGAGGAGGCGGCAGGATCGAGGGTGAGCCGGGGAGACTCCGGTGCCGGCCATACCAACGGCCAGTACGACGTCGACAGGGAGAGACGGATGCGGTGACCGGTATCGAAGCGTTGGGCAATGTGGTTCAGTGGTACGTCCACATCGATCCAGCGATCAGTCGGCAGCTCCTCGGGACGGTCATGGCCCTGTCGGTGGGTCAAGTTCAGCACGCCGTAGGTAATGCGGGTTGCGCCGCCGTCCGGAGCGATGTCCGATATCCGACAGGCGATCATCGCCACCGGCTTGTTGCTCTGCAAGCGGAATCGGCATATGGGTGCCCCCAGAATCTCTACCGGTTTCCGTAGCTCGGGTGTCTCGAACACCAGCGCTCCCCCGTCCTCCTCCCGCTGATCGTACGGGAGGTCGGTCTGCGAACTGTAGGAGTACCACTTACCGGCAAAGAGCCCGACGCTCAGCGGGCTCTCGATTGCCGACGGCTCAACCGCGCCGGAGTCCGCGGTCCGCGCCGTTTCCGGAGGCGGTGTCGTCGCTGCGGCGCCCACCGCTTCCCCGGCGAGATCGGCCTCGAGACGGCCGGTGGAGCTCATGGCGTATCGGCGATAGAAGACCCGTGGCGACGGCCAGCCGTCCTCGGCAATCCACCGGCCCGGTCGTTCCTCGCTGATGGGAGACGCGGAGTCCTGCATCCACACCTGCAACGCGGGCTCTTCCATGATGCCGTTTTCCTCGTCCCGCAGCCACCGGTTCCACCAGCGCACGGCCTCTTGAAGGAATCCGATGGCAGGGCCCGGCTTTCCGAGGTGCGGGTACTTATGGCCCCAGGCTCCGATGAGCCCCTTGACCGGTACGCTCAAGCTCTCCAGCAGGCGAAACACCGTGTTGGAGTAGCCGTCGGCCCATCCGCTCACCGCGTACACAGGACAGGAGATGGTGGTGTAATCTTCGCTCACCGAGCCGTGCCGCCAGTAGTCGTCCTTGCGCTGGTGACCGAGCCAGGTGCGTAGCCACAGCCCGCTCTGTTCAAGACGCGCGAGCCACGCCGAGCGCCAGCCCTCACCGTAGAGTGTAGGATCGGGGGGGCAGGAGTTATAGGCGAACATCGTGGAAGCCCAGGAGAGGTTGTCCGTGAGGAGCGCCCCGCCCATGTAGTGGATATCGTCGCGGTAGCGGTCGTCCGTGGAGCACACCGTGATAATCGCGCCCAGCTCCGGCGGTCTGAGCGCGGCGATCTGCAGTGCATTGAACCCGCCCCAGGAGAGGCCGAACATGCCGACTCTGCCGGTGCACCACGGTTGGGCGGCGATCCACCTCAGGATTTCAAGCCCGTCGCAAAGCTCCTGCTGCAGGTACTCGTCCCGGAGTATGCCCTCGGACTCGCCGGAGCCACGGAGATCCACCCGTACGCCGGCGAACCCGCGCTCAGCGAAGTAGCGATGCATGCCGGCGTCCCGCAGGGCGGTAAAATCCCGCTTCCGGTACGGGATGTACTCCAGCACCGCCGGGACGGGCCGGTCTTCGGCGCCCTCGGGCATCCATATGCGGGCTGCCAACCGGATGCCGTCGGAAAGGGGAATCAGGGTGTGTTCGATCTCGTTGACGGAGTGCAGAGCGTCGTGCATCATACCAACTTTCGCGGAATCTCAGTGTCCCAGCTGCGACTGAAGACGCGGCTCGGGCCCTCGAAGGCGTCCAGATCCGCGCGGATGCGAAACGAATGCTCATTGGAGGTCAGAAGGGTCCGGGTGACCGTACGTATTTCCCAATCGCCTCGCGTGAACCGCCGTTCCCATTTCGTCTCCCCGGCAAGGGAATCGTAGTCGTCGGCGGTGAAGGTGTAGGTCTCCAAGGTACGGGAGCCGATCTCGAGGCCGCTGTCCTCGTAGCGAGTGGTTCCGGTGTCGAGCAACACCTCCAGCCGGGATACGTCCGCCGCAAGGTCCCGCACGACTCTCCAGGATTCCTCACCCGGTCGAAGGAGCGTCACCGGAAGAGGCGCGGCACCCTCCGGCTCCCCGAAGCCGCGAAGCACGGCATCGTGCTCCTGCGGCGGTCTAACCGGCAGCGTGAACATGCTTGCTCCCCCGTAGATGGTAAGTTGTACCGGCTTGGGCGGGGGCCATGCAAGGGGCCAATAGCTCGTAGATAGGGACAGCCTGAGACGATGTCCCCGGGGAAAGCGCTGGGCAACGCCGTTTAGCTCCAGAGAAACGGTGTAACGCCGTCCCGGCTCGAGCGGCTCGGGCTGCTCGTGGCCGTCACGGTGGGTCAGATTCAAGAGACCGTAGGTGACCCGGGTAGCCTTGTCATCCGGTGCCACATCCGAAAGCCGGGCAGCTACCATTGCAACCGGCTCGCTCGAAGAGAGCGCCAGCGTCACTCGTGGCAACCCGAAGATCTCGAGGTCCTCTTCCAGCGGAGCGCTCTCGAACACGAGGGCCCCGCCGTCTTCCTGGCGCTGGTCATGGGGAAGGTCCGGCGGTGCCTGATAGCTGCACCACTTTCCCGCGAACAACCCGACCGAAAGCGGCGACTGGATCGGAAGCGGCTGCTCGGTCTCCCGGCCGTTGTTTCCGGTATCGGGCGCGGCAGCCTTACGGGGGGCGGGCGTAAGCCGCGCGTAGTGAAGGGTGTAGCTGCGCTCCCGCACGCTATCGCTCGGCCAGGAGGACTCGGCGACCCAGCGGCCCGGCCGGCGGCGGTAGCTGGTCGTGGGGGGAACGCTGTCCTGCATCCAGACCCGAAACATGGGCTCCCGCTCGATTCCGTTCTCGATGCCCTTGAGCCACCGGTCCCACCACGAGCGTACCTCCTGGAGGAATCCGACGGCAGGGCCGGGGATGCCCTCGTGGGGATACTTGTGGCTCCACGGCCCGATCAGGCCCTTGCGGGGAACAGTCAGATGCTCCATGAGCCGGAAGACGGCGTTGGAGTAGCCGTCCGCCCAGCCGCTCACGGCCATCACCGGACATTGGATGGCGTCATAGTTCTCACACACCGAGCCATGCTTCCAGTACTCATCGCGCCACTGGCGCCGCATCCAGGTGTCCAGCCACAGACCGCTCTGCTCCAGGCGTTCCAGCCACATTTCTCTCCAGCGCGGTCCCACCAGCTGAGGATCCGGGGGGTGGGTGTTCTGGTCGAACATAGTCGAAGCCCAGGACAGATTGTCTCCGAGCAGACACCCGCCCATGTAGTGTACGTCGTCGGAATAGCGGTCGTCGGTGGAGCAGATCGTCACGATTGCCCGGAGTGCCTGCGGACGCAGCGCGGCGATCTGCAGACCGTTGAACCCGCCCCAGGATATGCCGATCATTCCGACCGCTCCGGTGCACCAGGGTTGTTCGGCGAGCCATTCGATGACCTCCACGCCGTCCGCGAGCTCCCGGGGCAGGTACTCGTCGGTGAGCACCCCTTCCGATTCGCCGCTGCCCCGAAGATCCACCCGTACCGAGGCGTAGCCGAACCCGGCGATATAGGGGTGATGCCGGGCGTCACGCTCGGCGGTGAGGTCGCGTTTTCGGTAGGGAATGTATTCCAGAATTGCCGGTACCGGATCTTTTACGGCGTCCACCGGAAGCCACATACGACCCGCCAGCCGGGTGCCGTCCGAGAGAGGTATCGTAAAATGCTCCACCTCCCGGACTGTTCGCGGAAACTCGGTGCGTACGTTCACCCGGCAAACTCCTCGATCTCGAAGGTGAGAATCTCATTGCACCGCATGTACTTGTCAAGCAGATCCTTCTGATCCTCCCCGCCGATGAAGTAGTAACAAAGGGCGTAACTGTAGCTGTCCTGCTCGAGCAACTCCGAAAGGCGCATACCGGGATGAACCTGCGGCTTCACGATGGTTCCGGGAATCTCGCGTTCCACCCGGGCCACTTCCTCGGCGGTCGGCACGGCGGTCACGATACCGTCAGGAACAAAAACCCGTCGAAAGAACTTGGCGGCCCGCGGAAAACGTCCGCGTTGCACGGGAAACTCCGGGTCCCGCCCGAGCGCCACGTCTACCGTGATCGCCTGATTCGAGGCCCCGTCTACTTTCTCGAAGAGGTCCGAGTGAGACTGGCTGACCCGCGTGTTTATTTCGAGCAGCCACATTTTGTCCTTTTCTCGGTCCCAGAAATACTCGATGTTGAACGCCGCGTCGTCGAACCCCAACGCCGGAAGAACCTGCTCGGCAATCCGGATCATCCGCTCCTGGACTTTATACGGCAGGGTGGAGGGATACTCGTAGCGGAAGAAGCTCACTCCGTTCTCGTAGCGAATGGAGTCCAGGATTCCCGTCGCTTCGACCCGTCCCTCCAAACTGTAGCCCTCGAGCGTGCACTGTCTCCCGCCGATGATGCTCTCGGCCAGACAGTAGTGCGGCTCCACGGCGGCTACCTCCGGAGGAAGATCCACCCGACCGAGCACATAGCCGAAGGGGTCGGCAATAAGTGAAATCTGTTCCCGAATGATCGGAATCGCGGCGGCGAAATCCGCTTCGTTTTCGACGCGAAATCCGAGGAAGGAGCCTGAGGACTTAATGGGCTTGATCCAGAACGGATAGGACAGCTCTATTCCCGACAGAGCATCGTCGTCGAAGGGGTCGAAAGCAGTGAACGCGGGAATGTGTTCGGGGATGACCTTCTTCTGTTCCAGACGGCTCCAGTACTTGTGCTCGCACTTGAGGAGACTCTCCAGGCTCGGTGAGCGGACACCGACATCTCGGCAGATCAGGGGGAGCATCGTGCTCACCGGGAAATCCTGGTAGCCGCAAACGGCGTCCACGTGCTCTCCGGTATCCCGTTCGAATCGATGCAGCTGCTCTACCGCGCGGCGAACCATATCGGCGATAGGGAAGTCATAGGTGTCGTATATCTCCGCCGGATCGAGCAGGCCGTGAAATACGTAATCCGCGGCGTGTGGGGTGCGTTCGAGCAGGCGGCGGTTGAACTCGTTCAGCCCCACTATGAAAACGTTTCGTCGTTTAGCCGTTGTGGCTCTCCTTCGGGTGTACCCGGATCTTGATCAATAAATCGCTTATACCGTTTCCTCATCAACTCTGCAAGGGCTATTTTGCATTTCCAGGCGCACCGGCACCCGTTACACAAACCCGACGCTTGCACCCGAGACGTGTCGGTGCAATACTCGTTTCGGCGGGAACACAAGGAGATAGGCAATGCGGATCCCTGCGCTGCTCACGCGCAAAGGTAGGCTTCGGTTCAGGCGCTACCGTAAGATATTCTCGACCCTGGCAGGACACGGTTTTGGAGAAATTGTATACCAAGCAGGCATGGCCAGGCTGCTGCGGGCGTTTCGCCGCGGCCGTGCCCATCCCGATCGTTCCGGGGAAGCGACGACCTGGCAACGCATTCGGATGGTTCTGGAGGATCTGGGGCCTACGTTTATCAAGCTGGGACAGATACTCAGTAACCGTCCGGACCTCGTGCCCGCGGAGTTGCAGGCCGAGCTCGAGCGTCTGCAGGAAGACGTTCCGGCATTTCCCGCGGAGGCCGCCCGGGCCATTATCGAGCGGGAGCTCAATGCTCCACTGGCGGAGCTGTTCACCGAGTTCGACACCGAGCCGATCGCCGCGGCTTCCATCGCGCAGATCCACCGCGCAGTGCTTCCAAGTGGCGAGGAGGTCGCGGTGAAGGTGCAGCGTCCCGGGCTGGCGGAGCTGGTGGAGGTAGATATCGATATCCTCGGGGAGATTGCCGGGCTCCTCGAGCGGTATATGCCCGAAAGCCGCAACGTGAACCCGCGCGCCCTGGTGGACGAGTTCGAACGCGGCATGATGCAGGAGATCGACTTCTCCCGTGAGCGCACGGCCATCGAGCGGTTCACCGCCCAGTTTGACCGTGAGGAAGGCATCAAGGTGCCCTGGATCCGTCGAAGCCACTGTACTCGCCGGGTGCTGACGATCGAGTTTATTGCCGGAACGCCCCTTTCCGTGCTCATGGACCGGACACGCTCGGGTGGGAGGCCCGTGGCGTCCGAGGAGGGGCGACGGGTTGCCAAGCTCGGAGCGGAGCTTACCCTCAAGCAGATCTTCGTACACGGTTTCTTCCATGCCGACCCGCACCCGGGGAACATCGTCGTCGTGGAGGACGGTCGCCTGTGCTACCTGGACTTTGGGCTGACCGGCAGTCTCATTCAGCGCGATCTGGAGGTCGTGAGTGACGTGCTCACGAGCATCATAAGTCGCAACGAGCAAAAGGCGGCACGGGCGGTAGTCAAGCTTGCCGGGCGCCGGGACTTCGAAACCGCCCGGCGCATAGAACGAGATGTAGCCGAGCTCATTGATCGGTTCCGAAGTATGCAGGCGGGGGACTTCTCCTTCACGACCCTACTTTCAGAGCTCATCGGGGTGCTCGTCGCGGAAAACCTGAGGCTTCCCCCGGACCTGTTCCTGCTGGTGAAGGCGCTCATCACCATCGAGGGGGTCGCAACGGCTCTGGACCCGGAGTTCGACTTCACCGCCCATCTCGAGCCCTTTGCCAGGACGCTGGTGCGTGAGCGCTACGGCCGCGAGCGGCTTCGTACGAACGTAGCGACCGTCGCCGGCGACTATACCGAGCTCCTGCAGAGCTTCCCTGCCGACTACTACCGCATCGTTGAGACGCTGACCTCCGGGCGGATGCGGTTGAGATTCGACACGGAGAGCGAGCACTCCATGCGAAAGACCTTCATGGACGCCAGCTCGGCGCTCGTGTTCGCGATCGTTCTCGGTTCCCTCATCATCGGCTCGGCGCTGATTGTGCACTCCGGGGTGCCGCCGCTGTGGAACGGTGTGCCCTTCATCGGCGTCATCGGATTCGTAGCGGCGGGGCTGGTCGGGTTCTGGTTGGTGGTCAAGATCATCCGAAGCGGCGGACTATAGACGGCACGGCGGAC
>JBKHEN010000041.1:0-19586 GCA_046540795.1 Spirochaetaceae bacterium
TACGACGGATATGCCGGCACCTCCATGGCCACCCCGCATGTCTCCGGCGTTGTCGGGCTGCTGTACTCCTACGCGCCGAACCTCAACCAGGACGCGGTTTACGCCATCCTTGCCAACACCGCAAAGGACCTCGGTGAGCCCGGGCACGATGAGGAGTACGGGCACGGGCTGATCGATGCGGAGGCCGCGCTTGAGTATCTCATAAACGCCGGCAGAGACTATCCCGTGCAGCCGCGGAGCTCCGGCGGCGGCACGAGCTCCGGCACGAGCACGGGCGGATCCACGCTGCAGACCGCCGGCGGTGGAGCGGTCGGCGGGGGACGCCCGCGGGTCTCGAACATGTCCGACGCGGCGGTGTCGCGCCTGGCCGCAGAAGGGGCGGGCCGCAGCCGCGGGAGACGCCCGCAGAAACGCACCGGCGCCATCATGCCCGATGCCGACGCCGAATACGACGAGCACTCGGTGATCGTGAAGCTTTCAGAGACCGCACGGGAGGCGCCGGACGGTGCTGCCGCCGGCAGCCCGGAAGCAGCGGCGGCAGTGGCCGCAGCTGCGGTTGACGCAGCCGGCAGCAGGCACCTCGGCGGGCCGTTCCATCGCATCGACCTTCCCCACGGAATGACGCCGCAGGTGGCGATCGAGGCACTGGGTGAGCGCGAGGATGTAGAGTATGCGCAGCCGAATTACCGATACCGACTCATCGATTGAGCCAAACGGAGACGTCCGGGCCGCGGGGACCGGAATCTCGGCCGTCTCGGTGGCGCTCTCCCTGCTCATTTTCGGCGCGCTTGCGATCGGCCTGCCCGAAGCGGCGGCCCTGGGCGCCCGGGAACGGGTCTCGGAGGCAAGCGCGAGGTATAGCATCGCCGAGAGCGACGAGCCCTGCCCTTGTACCGAGGCGGCCGGCGAGCGCGGGACCGACACCGACCGGGACGCCGAGAGCGAGTCGGGCGCACGCCCTGCCCCGGATGCCGGTTCCGAAGCACGCGGCGAGCCTGTCCCCATGGAGTTTCGGATCGTCTCCCGGGGAACCAACGCAGCGCAGAAAGAGCCGCTCGTTGCGCGGGCCGACACGCAGGCGGAGCTCAGGGAGCTGTGGGACCGCGTCGCCCGCACGCGGGTGCCCGAGCCCGATCCTCCTGAGGTCGATTTCGAGCAGCAAACCCTCATTGCCGTTTTCCTCGGGGAACGCTCCACCGGCGGCTACTCGGTGGAGATCGACACGGTGTGCCGCACCCCGGAGGCGGGGAGCGAAAGCAGCGCTGCGGCGAGTGAGGCGGTGCTCCATCTCTGCTACACCGAGTACCAGCCGGCCGAGGACGCCATGGTCACCATGGCGCTCACCTCGCCATATGTAGTTGTCGCGGTGGAGGGGCGGCCGGAGCGGGTCGTCGTCCACCGACGAAGCCGCACGCGGTAGGCGACGCCCGGCGGGCGATGCTACGATTGTGGTGGACAGTCGGAAGGAGGGGCTGATGCAGTATCGAGCACTCGGTGACAGCGGGCTTATCGTCTCGCGCGCCTGGAGGACCGGCGTTGACGCCCCGAAGGCCCGAAGGCCCAAAGTTGACGGCGGCGACTGGGGTTCCTATCTTATCGTATTGCCTGCGACCGAAAGGAGAGAGGAATGAAGAGTTTTCGACTGGTAGCGGCAGCCGTGTTTTTGCTGTTGCCCGCGCTGTTGGTGAGTGCGGGCGGCTCCGAAGAGGAGGAGGCCGAGCTGAAGGGCCCGGTCACCGTAGCATCGAAGATCGATACCGAAGGTGCGCTGCTCGGCAACATGATCGTAGAGCTGCTCGAGGCGGATGGATTCGAGGTGGAGAACAGCACCGAATTCGGGCCTACCGACGTCATTCGCAAGGCCATCATCAACGATGAGATCGACATCTATCCCGAGTACACGGGAAACGGCGCCTTTTTCTATCCCGACGCCGCAGAGGATGAGGTCTGGAAGGACTCGGAGGCCGGCTACGAAACGATTCGGGATCTCGACCGGGAAGAGCATGGAATCGTCTGGTTGACTCCTGCCTCGGCCAACAACACCTGGGCCATCGCAATAAGGCAGGACCTCGCCGAGGCCGAGGGGCTTGAAACGCTCGACGATCTGGCCGACTACCTCGAAGACGGCGGTGAATTCAAGCTTGCCGCATCGGAGGAGTTCGTCACGCGCCCGGACTCCTTGCCGGCTTTTCAGGAAGCATACGGGTTCGAGCTTACCGAAGATCAGCTTCTGACGTTTTCCGGCGGCAACACGGCGACCACCGAGCAGGCGGCGGCGCGCGGCACCGACGGGGTGAACGCCGCCATGGCCTACGGTACCGACGGAAATCTGGACGCGCTGGACCTTGTCGTGCTCGAGGATTCGCGAAACGTACAGCCTTTCTACCGGCCCGCGCCCATCGTGCGGGAGGAAGTGCTCGATGAATACTCGGAGATTGCCTCCCTGCTCGAGCCGGTCTTCGAGAATCTGGATCTCGAGACGCTTCAGACACTGAACGCGCGCATCGCCGTCGAGGGCCGGGATGCCGCCTCGGTTTCTGAGGAGTACCTGCGGGAGCAGGGGTTCCTCGAGTAGGACCCCCGTGCCACCGGGCGCTGCCCTACACCCGGGCCGAGGAGGCTCTCGGTGAAATTGCTTCGGATTCGCATAGAACGGGTCACCCTGGCGGGCTCGGTGCTTGCCCTGGTGGCCCTGTTCATGCCCTTTGTGCTACTCAAGCAAAACCGTATCGTCGAAGGGACCGGCTACGGCCTCCTCGAGCTCGGGCAACCCGAGCTGGTGGGTGTTCTCGCGGCGTGCGTGGCGGCGGGCATGGTGCTCTCGTTCCTGGGTGAGTCGGCCCGCATCCGGGCGGCGAAACTTGCGGCGGGGCTGGCGCTATTCATCACGGCGCTTGTGCTGTTGTGTCGCGCCGGAGAGTCGCTCATCACCGCCGACATGCCCTACGGACGGCTCAGTCCCCGGTCGGGCTTCTGGTTCTTCATGCTCGCCACCTTCGTCGTACTGGACGGATCGCTGCGATACGCGCCCTTTCCCAGAGTGGTAAAGGTCGCTGTGGGGCTCACGCCTTTCGGTGTTCTCCTGGCCATGCTTGCCGGAGGGCTTCTCGATGACCTCGGGATGCTCATGGAGTTTGTCAATCGACAGGACCGGTTTCTCGAGGAGCTTGCGGCGCATATGCGGCTCGCCGGCGCGGCGGTTGCGGGAGCGGTGGCCATCGGGATACCGCTGGGGCTGTGGGCGTGGCGAAGCGCACGGATTGAGAAGCCGGTCTTCGCCGTGGTAAACGGTATTCAGACCATACCGAGTCTGGCGTTGTTCGGTTTGATGATAGCTCCGCTTGCCGTGCTTTCACAGGCCTATCCCCTGCTGCGCGAGCTCGGCATCCGGGGTATCGGCAACGCCCCGGCGCTCATTGCGCTCACCCTCTATGCCCTCCTGCCTATTACCCGAAACGCCTATACCAGCATGGCCGTGATTCCTCGTGCCGTGGTGGATGCGGGGCGAGGCATGGGTATGGGGCGCCGGGATCTGTTGCGTATGGTGGAGCTGCCGCTTGCCGTGCCGATCATCCTGAGCGGGATCCGCACCTCCGCGGTACAGGCGGTGGGAAACACCGCCGTGGCCGCGCTGATCGGAGCCGGCGGGCTCGGAGCATTTGTGTTTCAGGGTTTGGGGCAGGCCGCGCCGGATCTCATCGTCATGGGAGCGATCCCCATTGTAGCCCTTGCGGTGCTGGTCGATCGGTGTCTCGGCGTACTCATTCGCGTCACGACGCCGCGGGGAATACGGAACGGATAAGCCATGATTGAATTTCAGAACGTGACGAAGACCTTCGGCTCAGTGGAAGCTCTGCGGGGGGTGTCGTTCACCGTGCCCGCCGGGCGGGTTACGGTGCTCATCGGTCCGTCGGGATGCGGCAAGACGACCTCCCTGCGCATGATCAACCGCATGGCCGAGCCCACCGACGGAAATGTGCTCGTGGACGGACGGAAAGTGGGAAGCTTCCCCCCGGAGGAGCTGCGCCGCGGCATCGGCTATGTGATCCAGAGCGTGGGGCTGCTGCCCCACATGACGGTGGGGGACAACATTGCCATCGTCCCGCGTCTTCTGCGATGGGACAAAGAGCATCGTCGCCGGCGAGCGGACGAGCTCCTCGATATGGTGGGGCTCGTCCCGGAGAACTATCGCGGCAAGTATCCGCACGAGCTCTCCGGAGGGGAGGCCCAACGCATCGGGGTTGCCCGGGCCCTGGCCGCCGATCCGCCGATTATGCTCATGGACGAGCCCTTCGGCGCAGTCGATCCGCTGAACCGGGAGGTGTTGCAGAAGGAGTTCGTCGCGCTGCAGCGTAAGCTCAAGAAGACGGTGGTCTTCGTGACTCATGATCTCGACGAGGCGATTCGGCTTGCCGACGAGATCATTCTCATGCGGGAGGGGGAGATCGTCCAGGCGGGACCGCCGGAACGGATCCTTGCCGCGCCGGCCTCGGAGTTCGTGCGAAGCTTCGTAGGAAACGACCGCGCGCTGAAACGGCTGGCCTGTTTTCGTGTCGAAGAGCATATGAAGCCGGCCGAGCAGGTCGGGCAGGGCGAGGTCGAGTCTCTCGGCAAGCGCATGCAGGCACGGGCCGAGACGGGGCACGGCGTGGACGGCAGCGACGGCTCGGGCATCTATTGGGTCCTCGACCGCGAGCGGCGGCTTGTGGGGCTCGTGGACATCGCCGTGGCGGGAAACGGCTCGGCGACTCCCGTGGCGATGACGCCGGTACGGGCCCGGGACGTATCGGTGGGGCCGCTGTCGGACCTGCGCGAGGCGCTGTCGCGGCTCCTCGGGCAGGGAATGCGGGCGGTGCCGGTCCTCGATGAGCAGGAGCATGTCCTCGGGGAGGTGCGCTTGCCGGATATCGAGGCGCTCAACCAGACGGGGTTCGTGCGATGAGCGGACGCAAGTGGAGCAGTTATAGATGGCTCGGCAGTTACCTCCTCCCCGCACTGCTCTTCGGAGGCTTCGTGGTCTTCGTGTGGAACGAGGGCGTACAGGCTACGGTCCTCATGCGGCTGTTTCCGAATGCAAGCGAACACCTCTACAGCCGGGCGAGCTTACCGGCACTGCTTCTCGACCATCTGGTCCTGGTCGCCATCTCGAGTGTTGCGGCAACGGTGGTAGGCGTGGCCCTCGGGATCCTCGTCACCCGTCCGCCGGGTCGTGACTTCCTCTCGGTAGTCCAGGACCTGAGCTCCCTCGCGCAGACGTTCCCGCCGGTGGCGGTACTGGCACTGGCCGTGCCGGCTCTGGGGTTCGGCTTTCGTCCGACGGTGGCGGCGTTGTTTATCTACAGTATCCTCCCCGTGCTCAACAACACCATTTCGGGTATGGAGGGGATCCCGCGGGAGCTCACCGACGCTTCCCGGGGGATCGGCATGACGAAGCTGCAGATTCTCCTTCTGTCGGAGCTGCCGTTAGCCGCGCGTGTCATCGCCGCGGGCGTGCGTACCTCGGTCATCATAAACATCGGCACCGCCACCGTGGGTGCCGTGGTGGGGGCCGGCGGCCTCGGTGTGATCATCATCGGGGGCCTGGTCCGTGACAACGTGGCATTCATATTCTCCGGCGCCGTATCGGCCGCCCTCCTCGCGCTCATTGCCGACTGGCTGTTTGCCCGCCTGGAGACACTGTTTTTCGCTCCCCGGACCCGGGCGGAGAACGCGTGAGGCGTGCTTTGCACGCACCCCCGCGTCGTGGTATCGTAGCGTTTCCTATGGACGACCTTCGTCACGCCGTTGAGCTCGCGCGGGCGGCTCGTGAGAACGCCTACGCTCCCTACTCGGGGTTTCGCGTGGGTGCCGCCGTCAAAGTCGCCGGACACGATCTCCTGTTCAGCGGTTGTAACGTGGAGAACGCCAGCTTCGGAGCGGGGGTCTGCGCGGAGCGCGTGGCCATGTTTTCCCTGCGGGCGGCCGGGCGGAGCTACCGTCCGGAGTTTCTCGTGGTGGTCACCGACGCCGACCCGCCGTCGGTTCCCTGCGCGCTGTGCCTGCAGGTGCTGTCGGAGTTCTGCCCGCCGGACTTTCTTATTCACCTCGCCGACACCGAAGGGGTGCGGCGTACGGTTCGATTCGATGAGCTGCTTCCGGAACCTTTTCAGTTCGAACGTGACGACCACTGACCGTTGCCCCGAGGCTCCCGCCGAGGCCGGCGGACGGGTATGGAGGTGCGGGAAAGCCGCCCTTCGCCTCATCGGACGCCTACCCCGGTACCTCGTGTTGCTGCCGGTCTACATCTATCGTCTCTTCGTCTCTCCGATGCTGCCGGATACCTGCATCTATACGCCGAGCTGCTCCCACTACACCGTAGACGCCGTACTCACGCACGGCGCCCTTCGAGGGCTCGCACTCGGTGCGGCGCGAGTGGTGCGCTGCAGCGGGGGACTGTTCGAGGGCGGCTACGATCCGGTCCCCGAGCGGTTCAGTTTTGCCGTCATTCGGGAGGGATTCCGTACCCACCGCCGACATCGCCGCGGGCGTGCCCCCGATAAAGACCGGCATCCGGGGGGCGAGGACTCGTGACGCCGAGCGACCGGGCACGGGCGGTCTTCGAGCGGCTCGATCCCCTCTATCCCGACAAATCTCCGCCGCTTGCGTATTCCTCTCCGTACGAGCTCCTGGTGGCGGTGACCCTTTCGGCGCAGACCACCGATGCACAGGTGAACCGGGTCACGCCGGAGCTTTTCAGACGTTATCCCACCCCACGGGCGCTCGCGGCGGCGGACGAAGAAGAGCTCGCCTCGCTGATCTTCTCCACGGGGTTCTATCGGGCGAAAGCGCGAAGCATCCGGGCCGCCGCGCGTATGTTGGTAGAAGAGTACGAAGGAGAGCTTCCGGACCGGATCGACGAGCTGACGCGTCTCCCCGGGGTGGGAAGGAAAACGGCGAACGTCCTTCTCGGTGTCATTCACGGGCATCCGGCGATCGTCGTTGACACGCACTTCGCCCGGGTCGTGCGACGGATCGGCTTCACCGCCGCCCGAAATCCCGACCGTATCGAACGGGAGCTTAGAGCGGTAGTACCCGCCGAAATCCGTACGGCTTTCTCGATGATAGTGAACTTCCACGGTCGTGCCGTGTGCACCGCACGGAAGCCGAGATGTTACGAGTGCCCGATCGAAGACCTCTGTACCTTCGAGGAGAAGACACCGGCGCCGCGGGAGGTGGAAGACCAAGTTTCTTGATGGCGTAGACAGACGCCGATATAGTGAGTAATGATGCAGGGAGCAAGTAAAAATGAGTTTGTTGACCGGTAAGGTGCGGGAACGGCTCGAAGCCCTCGGCTCTCGTTTCGCCTGCGCACTCCCCGAGCGGGTCGGAGAGCTGCGGATGTCGGTTTCCCAGGCCCTTGCCGACCCGGAGGATGCCGATGCGATCGGTAAAGCGCGAAACACGGCACACAAGCTTGCCGGCTCGGGTTCGACCTTCGGCTTTCGTGATGTGTCCACGGCGGCCCGAGATATCGAGAACCGGCTCGGAGACCTCGAGCGCGGTGAGGACAAGCCCACCAGCACGGAGCTCGAAGGGCTCCTCGGCAAGCTCGACGAGGCGGCGGACAAGACGCGCGGTTCCGTCGTCAACGCCGAGCGATCCACGAAGATGTCGTTACCCGAGAGCGCGGATATGGAAGAGCTGACGCCGGAGCACTTCTACGAGGCACGGATTGTGCTGTTGTGGCTCGAGAACCAGGCGACCGCGGATGATCTCTACGACCAGATGGGCTTTTTCGGTTTCCCCGTAGAGAATATCGACGGTACACAGGCCATGGAGCGTCACCTCGAAGGCAGGACGCAGGTCATCGCGGTCATCGACGTGCATCTCCTCGAATCACAGCCGGAGTGTCGGGAGATGCTTCCGCGACTCAAGGAGGAGCACCAGGAGAACCTCAGTATGGTGTTTGTCTCCGACGAGGACAACTTCGACGTACGGCTTGCCGCTGTGAGGTGGGGCGGCGACGCATTTTTCGCCTCGCCCCTTGAGGTTTCACAGCTCATCGACACGATCGAGTTCCTCGCCTCGAGGAATGAGGCGCCCCCCTATCACGTGCTCATCGTAGAGGACGATCCCGATCAACTCTCGCACTTCGCGCTCACCCTCCAAAAGGCCGGCATGGTGACCTCCCTTGCCACCGACCCGCGTAACGTCTTCGAGATTCTGGTGGAGGAAAAGCCCGAGCTTATCCTCATGGATATGTATCTGCCCGTGGCCACCGGCGTGGAGTTGGCTCGAGTGATACGGCAACAGGAAGCGTACGTGGGGATTCCGATCGTGTTTATCTCGGTGGAGACAGACCCCCTGAAGCAATACCGCGCCATCAATCAGGGAGGAGACGACTTCATCGTCAAGCCGGTGGATCCGATTGCCCTGGTGAACGTGGTACGCTTGCGGGCGGAACGCACCCGGCGGATGCGCTTCTTCATGGAGCGGGACTCTCTGACGGGATTGCTCAACCACTCCAATCTCCGGGAGAAGCTGACGCAGGAGCTTCAGCGTGCCGAGCGGATGGAGAACGGTCTCTGCTTTGCCATGATCGACCTCGATCATTTCAAGACGGTCAACGACACCTACGGGCACCTCACAGGAGACAGGGTATTGAAGAGTCTCGCCCGGTTGTTGCAGGAACGGTTGCGTCGAACGGATCTCATCGGCAGATACGGCGGGGAGGAGTTCGGCGTGATCCTGTTCAATACCTCTGCCGACGATGCGGCCAAGATTATGGGCGAGCTCCGCGAGAGCTTCAGCCACGTGAGGCACCTCTCGGGAGATCGGGAGTTCTACGTGACCCTGAGCTGCGGCATCGCGGATTTTCCCACCTACAAGAGTATGGGCGAGCTCACCGAGGCCGCCGATGCGGCGCTCTACGCCGCGAAGGAAGCCGGCAGGAATCTCGTGGTTACCGCCCCGGTGTGATTCGTGCGTCCGTTGTGACGCCTCTGTGATGCCTCGCCGCCGCGGCTCGCCCCCGCGCCTGGCCCCCGCGGCTCGCCCCCCGCGGCCCGCCCCGGTAACCCTATCCTGAAGCCGGTTTCCTCAGCTGTCGGCGCGCGTGCTCCCGCCACGAGACCCGCCTGAGTTCCGTTCCCACGGCGGCCCCGGTCTCGGCCGTGCCCGTCGCTCTCCCCGCGGCGGCCGTGTCCCAGAGCTCGATCGCAAGGGTCACCAGTTGAAAGCTCCGCAGATGTGCCGAGCCGAGGGCCGGCGCATCCGATAACAGGCGCTCCGTGACGTCGAGCACCGACGTGGATAGCGACGGCGCAACCTGCGGGGCGATAAGCACGCCCGCCGCGGGCGCCGGCAGGCAGAGGGCGTGAGCCGGCGAGTCGGGCGTCGGCGGCGAAGAGACGCGGGCCCGGGAGTCGGGCGCCGGCGGCGAAGAGACGCGGGCCGGCGAGTCGAGCGTCGGCGGCGAGGGTGCGCCCGTCTGTGTGCCCGTCGCGCCGAGATGCGCGGCAAGCTCCCGGAGCGCCTTCGCCGGGGAGAGTGCGATGAGAAGCGATGCGCTCTCCAGGTATGCCCGCCCGAGCCGGAGGGCGGGAAGTGGCGCGGGAGCTACGGAGAAGAGATCGGGCGGGTCCGCACTCCGGCAGAGGGGAACGAGCGGCGGAAGTGCCCGGGCGCTCACCAGCCCGAACCGGCGGAAGAGCTCGCCCTGCAGTTGCGCAAGGTCACCTTCGATACTACCGGGAAGCCGGAGTGCAGTCAGGAAGGTCATGGTAGACAACTCAACACCCGTACCTCAATAGGCGACTCATCATAGGACAGGGCGGGCGAGGTGTGCAACGCGCGCTTTTCTGCTATAATCGTCTCCGATGAAAGCGCGAGTAGAGTCTGCCGTAGAACGTATCGTCGCCGTGCTCAAACAGTGGCCGAGCGTCGATACCGTCACCCTCGTTGAGACCGGCTCGGAGGATATCTACGACCCGTATTTTTTTGTCAGCCTCGATGTGTACTACTCCGGCGACATCCCGGAGGAGGACACGCGGCGGGCGGAGTTTTGCGACGTGTTCGCCTTCGAGACCCTTCGCCTGACTCGGAAGGATCGTTTTCTCCTCGACGACATACCCTTCCGTCTCGAGTACAAGGACATCGACCGCTTCAGCAGGATCATTCGGGGCGCCCAGGAGGCGGGCGGCGCGTTTCGGGACAACGGTACCTACATGTTCTATCGGCTGAAGCACGGGCGGGTGCTCCATCAACGCTCGGAGTGGCTCTCGGAAGTACGAAAAGACCTCGACTCCTTTACGGATGAGTTCTGGCAGATGCTCCGCGACGCGTTTCAGGCGCGAATGGAGCACTACCTCGGTGATCTCAGCGCCGCGGTCATACGCGAGGACGACCTGTTCTATCTGATCTCGGCAGCGGGCTTTGTTCGCAGCGTCTGCAGCGTGCTCTTTGCGGTCAATCACCGGTTCGAGCCCTCGGGACGGCTGCTTTACGAAGAGACCCGTGCGTTACCGGTGCTGCCGGAGTCGGTTCACGGCCGCTTCGACAGTCTGCTGCGCGCGGATCGGAGCCTCACCTCGGAGCGCCGGGCCGAGGTAGCGGAGCTCCTCGCAAAGAGCATCATCTCCTTGTGATATCACCAAAGGCGCGCCCTACCCGCGGAAGGTCTCCTCACCGTCCCGCCGTTGTTCAGCGCGGTCACGGGCGGCCGGCGGACGAAGACGGAGGGCACAGGCGGCGGGTGCACGCACGGCGGGGGCTCGGGGGACTCAAGCCCAGGGCGGCCGTGGTCGGTGTGGTCACCGCCGTGGTGGTCCTCGCCGCGCTGGTCGTTGCCGCCGTCGCCGCCCTCGGCGGCTTTCCGGGGCTCGGCGGCCTTCGGGGGCTCGGCGGCCTTCCGTGGCTCGGCCCACCCTCACCGGGACCTCCCGTTCTCCTCGAGCGCGCCGGGGAGGAGGCTTCGACCGTAGAGGCGGTGCGCCGCTCGGCGTTTCGCGAGCGTGTCGGTGATAACGTGCCGGCAGAGGAGGATGAGCGCGCGCTGTTCTATATCTTCGAACCTCCCCTCGATGGAGACGGGACCTCGGACGACGGCGTGCGGCCGGGGCTCCCGGAGCGCTCGGAGGCTCGGGCGCTCTATCTCGATGTGACCGCGCTTCCCTCGGAAAGCCAAATCGTCTTCTTCGGACAAAGCGGGAAAAGGACCCGGACCCGTGTCCCCTCGGAAGCGGTTCCGGGGGCAGTGCCGGGGGCAAGCGGCTCGGAGGCCGGGCGCTACGAGCGGGTGGTCCACCCGTCAGACGCAGCGCCGATCGTCGGCATGATGGTTCTCCTTCCCGAGGGCGCCGCTGATCCCGCCGCGGCGGCAGCGACCGGGGACCGGGCCCGGGGGGAGGGGCGGCGGGCTCCGGAGCCGCCGGGGTCACCGGGTCCGTCGGAGGCGTCGGAGCGGCCGTCGGAGCGATCGGGGTTGTCGGGGCCGCTCATGAGGCTATCGGCGGGGGAAGCGTTTGGCGGTTTCTTTGCCGACGGCGAGGTTCTGAGGATCGCCGACGGCGTGGAGGTGGAGAGCGCCCCGGGGCCGCCGCCGGCGTGGAGCGTTTCATACTCGGACGCGGCGCCGGCCGGGCGGGTTGAGCTCGATTATCGCACGGGCCGGGGACAGGCGGGTCATGCGGAAGCGCTTGTGGAGCTCGAGGGCGACGGAGGGAGCGCCGCATACCGCCTGCGTCTGGACGGCGAATCCGGTACGGCTGCGTTTCCCGTCCCGTCGCTCGGGTTCACGCCGCGCCGCGTCCGGGTGGAAACCGCGGCGGCGGGCTTCAGCCTCCGGCGAGTACAGTGGCATCGTTTCGCCGCGCGCAGGCTGAGCGATGCGGCGGAAGCCGATGAGCTCGTCCCGATTCCGGCGGACCTTCGCACCGTGTTCGAGGAATACCCGCGCGCCGCGTGGCGGCGCGACGACTTCGAGGTGTTTGCCTGGGCCGCCTACCCACGAATTCTCGTGTTCGATACGGCGGACTACACCGTGCAGTCACGTCTTTTCAAGCGCCTCGCCTTCTACGTGGAGAAGCGCGGGTTCCGCGGGAGGTTGCTCAGCAACGCGGAGCTTGCCGGACGGCACGGATGGAATGCTCACAACTATGATCCCGAAGGTCTCGCAGCGTTTTTCACGGCGGCGGAGCGGGACGGGGTCGAGCTGAACCCGGAGGAGCTGCTCCTGCGGGATATCCTCTGCGCGAACGACGTCATTCGCCCGGGCGCGGAGGGATTCGAGCCGGGAGCCGGCGGTATACTCTCCATATCGCAGGAGTCACCGCCGCCGCTGCGACGGTTGTTGTTGACGCACGAGGCGTTCCACGGCGTATACTACGAGGAGCCGGCTTTTCGCGCCGGCGTTAGCGCGGTGTGGGAGGGACTCAGCGAAGTGGAGCGAAGCTACTGGCGAGAGCTCTTTTCCTATCTGAGCTACGACCCCACGGATGAAAACCTCATGATAAACGAGTTTCAGGCGTACCTGCTACAGCAACCGCAGGCGGAGGCTCGGGGGTATCTGCGTCACACTCTGGCGCCGCGGCTCATGGCCGCCCGTCCGGACACCCGGGAGGAGGTGCAACGGTTTCTCGCCGAGCATCCCGATACTTTCGAGCAATCGGCACGGGAGGCGGATCGGGTGCTGCGACGCCACACCCCGTTCCGCGCCGGGGAGGTGATGCTCCTCGATTTCCTCTGGACCTTCGGGGAATCTCGCAGTAGGCTGGAGGGGCGATGAACGCACAGCAGCAGAGCGTCCGTTTCGGCGCATCGGATGCGCGGCGTTGGGCCGCGGGGGTGGCCGTGCTCGTACTGGGATTGACCTCGATAGGGCAGCTTCGGGCGCAGGAGATTTCGTTGCCTACCCCCGCGGGGAAAGGAGATCTCTCCGTCGAGGAGGCAATTGCCACACGCCGATCCGTGCGGTCCTTTGCCGATGAGCCACTTACCCTAGAGGAAATCGCACAACTTCTGTGGGCGGCGGTGGGTGTCACCGCCGACGGCACCTCCGGGCCCACGCGTGCCGCAGCCTCTGCCGGCGGCCTCTATCCCGTGGACGTCTTTATCGCCGTGGGCGACGGCGGGGAGCTCGACGCCGGTGTGTATCGGTACCTGTGGCGCGACCATGAGGTCGAGCAGGTGCACGCCGGCGACGTCAGGGAGCGGCTGCAGCTTGCCGCCTTCGGAGAGACGGGCATCGAGGAGGCTCCGGCCACCCTCATTCTGGCCGCCGACTACACCGAGACGGCTCGGCGCTACGGTGAGCGCGGGGTGGAGCGCTACGTACACATGGACGCAGGCCATACGGCGCAGAACGTGCTGCTGCAGGCCCGGGCCCTCGGGCTGGGGGCAACGCCGATCGGTGCATTCGGGGACTCGGCGGTGAAGCAGCTGCTGCGCACGGAACTCGAGCCGCTGTACCTGATTCCCGTGGGCCGTCCCGGTTAACAGGCGGATGGGCGGCGACGCCACGGAATCGGTGCGGAGACGAAGAGGCGGTGCATGAGGCGCGTGCGGCGCAGACGGCGAGGGGCCGGCGGAACGCGACGCTATTCGATCGGGTACCTTCTCTCGCGGCAGCCCGTCACGGTCACGCGGCATCCCTCGTATCCGGCGCTACTGGCTCATTTCAACAATGCCTCCCGGCTGCAGACGCTGCGCTTTCCCCGCCGCTGCTATTCGCTGTTACACAACGCGCGGGTCGCGCCGGAGAACCTCCATCATTTCTACCGGACATACCGGCTGCCCGCGCACCCCTTCTTTCCCCTGTTCTTCCAGGTCAAGCGCGACTACCTTCGAGAGCGGGAGCGCAAGCGGGAGGAGCGTCACCGCTTCATCCTGGAATCAATGCGCACGTTGCCGCCGCCGATCCTCGCTTTTGTGAAGTACCTCGGGCGCCTCGAGCAACATTACGCCGGCGGTGCGCGCTGTCCGATTTGGCAGAAGTATCTCTTTCCCGGTACCAAGAAGCAGGTGCGTTCCTATCTGAGCTACGGTGAACTGCAGTGGCTCGAGACGTTCAGAGTACACTTAGGGCGGCTCGAGCGGGAGTACCGGGCATTCAACCACAGGCTTGTCGAGCGTGCACTCGCCTGTTTCGTGCTCGGCATCCCGCCGGGTGGGCCGCCGCCCCGCCGCCCGCCTGCGGCGGAGGTGAGCTCCGCATACCGACGACAGAGTATGCGGTTCCACCCCGACCGCGGAGGCGACGGCCGGCTGTTCGTCGAGCTCGAGTGGGCCCGGCAGGCCCTCCGGGGTGATTGACGGACCTACGCGCGCGGGCGCGGGGAGGCGCGGAGACGCGGAGGCGCGGAGGCGAAGAGGTGCCCGGCCCCGAGAGATCCTCGCCGTTGATGACACTCCGCCTTATCGAGTACAGTGCCTCCCATGAGAGTCGGCGTGTTGGAGTGCGAATACATCGGCAATCGGGAGAGCCCCGGACCCGGAGACTATACGGAGCTGTTTCGCGACCTCTTCGAGGCTTCGGCACCGGATGGAGCGCCGGAGCTCGTATCCCTGGATGTGCGTGGCGGGGAACTGCCTGCTCGCCCACAGCGGTATGACGGATACCTCATAACCGGTAGTTATGCAGGGGTATATGAGGAGGAGTCGTGGATCGATGAGCTCCTCGACTTTATCAGGCGGGCTCACCGCCGGCCCGTACCGCTTGTGGGGATCTGCTTCGGCCATCAGGCGCTTGCTCACGCTCTCGGCGGACGGGCGGCGAAAGCGGAATCGGGTTGGGAGCTCGGAATCATCGAGACCGAGGTGGACGCGGCCGCGGTTGGGTCACCTGTGTGGATGGGAGAGGCTCCCGAGCGGCTCAAGCTCGTCTATATGCATCAGGATCAGGTGATCGAGCCACCGCCGGATGCGGTCACGTTTGCCCGCACGGCGGACTGTCCCTATGCCGGATTCACCATCGGTGCGACGGCCCTGGGGCTACAGGGACATCCGGAGTTCACCGAACGCCTTACCGCGCGAATGATACAAAAGGACCCCGCGCGCTTCGGCCCTGGGAAAGCCGAGGCAGCGCTGCAAACGCTTCGTGGTGAAGCCGACAGTGCCGTAGCCGGAAGGTGGATAATAGCGTTTCTTCAGCGCTTCACTTCGTGAGCTATTTTATTACTGTATATGTAATATGCGCTGCTGAATGAGGCTTCGGTTGGTAATGACGCGTATGCAGATTCAGGGTACGAAACCGGCGAGTTCGCCTACTACTGCAGTGTTGCCGGACACCGCCGGCGCGGTATGGCGGGTACGCTCATCGTGCGGTGACCCGCGCGACGGATGGGGGCCTTGCCGCCCACGCCCACAGGGCTTCCGGGCCGTGGGGCCGCCGGTCCTTCCGGGTTGCGCGGCTTCCGCCTGCCGGCCCGCACATAGCTCGTCGAACGCGCGCCTCCCTCGAACACTCCCGACACCTCAAGCCCACATTGCCTCGCGCAGGCTTATCTGCCATGCTTTTGCCGACACAAGCACGAACATGGAGGTACCTGCATGGCTAGACGGCTGTTGTTGCTGTGTTTAATTGCCTTGGTGGGCGCAGGGCAGGCATTCGCGGATTTACCGGACTCTACCGATGAAATGGTGGAACACCTCGAGTTCTTGGGTTACGAGGCGGAGCTGCGTGAAGAAGAAGGCTACCTTTCCTTCGGTCGCGATGACCTGCCTACGACGCTCCTGTACGAGTACGACGGTGGGGTTCTCCTGTCGGTGTACTGGGTTCTCTCTGTCGGTGAGGACGACCGTGAGACGGTCATGGAAGCCGTCAACGAGCTGAATGCCGGAGCTACCACCGCTCGTTACTATCTCGACGAGGACGACGACCTCGCGGTAGAAGCATGGTTTGCCGACGATTATGATCGCCGGGAGTTCGGGCGGCTTATGGAACTGTGGCGGGAGGAGGCGACTGATGCGGTCACTTCCAGCCCGTTATGGGATATGGTCGAGTAGGGGGGGGGGCGCCGCCCGTTATCCCCGTAGGCATGGGCAGAGGAGAATAGATATGCAATAGTATCCAAAAGCTATGAGAAGGGCTGCCTAGTTGAAACGCACAGGACGGCGGAGTCGCCGGCAGTCCGAGGAGCCGCCCAATGTCGAGCCCTGAGGGCAAGACGCTCCTACTTGTCGAAGACGAAGCCATTGTTGCGATGGCCGAGAAAGCGACCCTCGAGCAATTCGGCTATAGCGTGAGAACGGTTGCCGGCGGGGAAGAGGCGGTGGACATCGCCTGTGGGGATCCGGCGATAGACCTCGTTCTCATGGACATCGATCTCGGAGAAGGGATCGACGGGACGGAGGCGGCTGAGCGGATTCTCCGCCACCGCGAGGTGCCGGTGGTATTCCTTTCCGCCCACACGGAGCCGGAGTACGTCGAGCGTACCGAAGGGATCACCTCCTACGGCTACATCGTGAAGAACTCCGGAGCTACCATCATCGATGCCTCCATCAAGATGGCGTTTCGCCTTTTCGAGGCCCGGCAGAACCAGAGGCGCAGCGAGGAGGCACTGCGGCACGAGAAAGAGCTTCTCGACCACGTATTTGACAGCATCAGAGAAGGCATCAGCATCCTCGATCCGGACATGACCATCCGCCGTACCAATAAGACCATCGAGCGATGGTATGCAAAGGATGTACCGCTGGAGGGTAAGGCCTGCTTTGAAGTGTATCAGAAACGTCGCGTACCCTGTGATCGGTGTCCGGCGTTGCGGGCGATGCAGAGCGGCCGTCCGGAATACGCGGAGGTGCGGTTTGAAACCGGTGAAGGGTCGAAGTGGATAGAGCTTTACGCGCACCCCCTGGTGTTCTCCGGTACCTCGGAGGTCTCCGGCATAGTCGAGTTCGTCCGTGATGTAACCGACCGCAAAAAGGCGGAGCTTGCACAGAAAGACTACAAGGACTACCTGCTCGGCGTGCTCGATGCGTTGCCGGATAACGTGGCCGTATTGGACGAGTCCGGAACAATCATGACCGTAAACGACTCCTGGCGCCGGTTTGCCGCGGAGAACGGGCTACATTGGGAAGGCCATGACGGTCAAGGCTACAACTACCTGCGCACGATCGAACAGGCCGGCGATTACTCCGCCGAAGGCGCCCGCGAGACCGCCGACGGCATCCGCAGCCTGCTGGCCGGGCAGCGCACGAGCTTCTCGCTCGAGTATCCCTGTCACAGTCCTGATGAACAGCGCTGGTTTCTGATGCAGGCGCGCCTCTTCGACTCCCCGCAGGGAAAGCGGGTCGTCGTCAGCCACACAAACATCACCGCGCAGAAGCGCGCCGAACGGGACCTGGAGCACAGCAGAGCCCGTCTCCTGGCGATGGCCCGAGCAATGCCGGATGTGGTTCTGTTGCTCGATCGACAGGGAACCTACCGGGAAGTGTTCTCTCACAGAGAGCAGCTTCTCTACATGCCGGCTGAGCGGCTGCAGGGACGGCGAGTCCTTGAGGTTCTTCCCCGGGAACAGGCCGAGTCCATCCTTCAGGCGGTCCATAAGACCCTCGATACCCGCAGCCCGCAGAGTGTGGAGTATTCGCTGGAGGTGCCGGCGGGTAGACGTTGGTTCGAGGCTCGCCTTGCGCCGGTGACGAGCCACGACGATTCCAATGCCGGGGAACAGGTGGTGCTGATCGCCCGAGACGTCACGGAGCGGCGACATCGGGCGGAACGGGTGCGGAGGCTCCTTGAGCAAAAGGAGCTCCTGCTGCGGGAAACGCACCACAGGATCAAGAACCACCTTGGCGCGATAGCGGGACTCCTTTCAGTACAGGCCGATGAGCTACCGGATGCCGGCGCTGCCGCAGGCCTGCGAGATGCGGCCGGCCGGACGGAGAGTATTTCGGTGCTATACGATAAGCTGTACCGATCGGAGCGTTATGAGCATCTCTCCGCCGAGGAGTATATTCGGTCCCTCGTTGAAGAAACCATAAAGCTCTGGGGGCCGTCGCGCAGAGTTCGCGGCACCTTCGATATTGCGGACATCGAGATCGACGTGAAGACGCTCGGTCCGCTCGGCCTCGTCCTTACCGAGCTCGTGACAAACTCACTCAAGCATGCCTTCGCGGGCGAAGACGGCGAGATCAGTGTTGAGCTTACCCGCGAGCGCGAGACCGCCGCGCTACGCTACGCGGACAACGGCCCGGGGCTGCCGGAGTCGGTCTCGGTGGAGGAGAGCAAGACCTTCGGGCTGCAACTCATTCGCATGCTCGTCGAGCAGATCGACGGCACGCTCCAGGTGAAGCACGACGGCGGCGCCACGTTCCTGATCTCGTTTCCCCTCGGTGCCGCTTGAGGCGCCTCTGTAGCCGGTCAGAGTGCTTGTACGGTCATAACCCGGGGTTTCCGAGACAGGTCGTAATCGCAGATCCAGTGCGAAGAGATCAGGCTGCCGCGCACGCGTGACTGTAGGTCGGGTATCTCGGATAGTGGTTGCGTTGTGGCGATTTCAAACGTATCGTCGAGCGTGAGACGCAGCGGACCGACGGCGTCGAGCAGGGTAAACAGGTCGCTCAGGGCGATCGAAACCTCCGTCAACTGCTCCGCCGGAATCTCGCGGGTTGTGTAGCCGTCGATTTTAACCCTCTCCGGATCCGCAAGGGCGTGTACCAACGGGTCTAGCCTCACCGAGGGGTGGCCGGGGTCCGCGAGGAGCAGATCGTTCGCAGTCGAGAGTGCCCGCACGCGACGCTCCAGTGCGTCGGAACGTCCGTGTAGCGAAGAGTCCAGTGCAATAAGGCTCTCAACGGTCTGGAGGTTGTTCCTGATGCGATGATCGAGCAGTCTCAACGTAGTCTCCTGCGAACTCATCGCGCGGTGGAGATATCGCAATAGCCCGTGAGTAACAGCGGCAAGCACGATGGAGACGACCAACATGTTCGCTGCAACGGCAAACAGCGCCGTCACCGGTGTTCCATGATCGATTACGTCACCGACGACAAGAAAGCCGTACGTGGCGAAGACGAGCTGTGTTACAACGATCGCAATCACGACCAGTGCGGCGCGGCCGAACAGCGCAGCGATGAACACGCCACAGAGAAGCCAGATGTGACCGGCCCCGTCGGTACCGGTCTCGAAGAGCGCGACCGCGCCCAGAATGAGCGCGCCAATCACCGTGCCGAAGAGACGGACGTGATACCCCGTGCGAGGACAAAAGAAGAGGATCAACAGAGTGACGTACACGATCGTGTCCACAAGCGCAACGACGTACAGTTTGTCAACAATGGCGGCTATGAGACTCGGTACGTAGGCGACGGCACCGAGCAATAGGATCCAACTCAGGAGTGAGTTCAAAAGCTGATCTTTGCGATTATAATAATTGGCGGACAAGCAACCGTCCTTATGCCGCTCCGCTCCGAACCTTCCGGTTCGGCCGAGCGGCCACATAATACTTTAGAATGTAGAGCCAATGGATTCAATAACGACAGTCCTCACGTTGTCCGGCTCGAGGGTATCTTTATGCAAGTCGGTCGGCGATCGCCACCGGCGTGCGCCATAGCCGAATGCACGGAAGAAGCGAGCCTTTGGGTTGCCTTCGGGGTGGCCGGCCACCGTTTCAATGAAC